>NZ_JAAHGU010000113.1:0-25005 GCF_010692685.1 Okeania sp. SIO2F5
TTATCTCTCCCCAAATCTTCCCTCTTAACCTTTTCTCTCTTACCTTCTGTCTCCTGTCTCCAGTATAGCTGTCTCCTAGTCAAAAAAACTTGATATTTATATGAAGATACGGTTAGGGGTTCTATAATAGACATCTGGTGAAAAAGATGTAAACTTTTTGTAACAGTAGAGAACAGGGAACAGGGAAGATGTTTTTAGGAAAAAAACACGGAAAATGATTTTGTGAGTAACTTTTACAACCCTAGTTTATAGTAAATAAAGAGCAAGTTTATTTTCTGGAGATGTCTAATAGTTCTAGCAATCTTCACTGTCATCTGATGCGATTGCCTGACTATTAGACCAACCACAAAATAGCTGTCGCTATGCTCCGCCAACGCTTACAAAACTTTACAAACAGTCTCTAACTTTTGGATATAGGATTATAGATGTTCAGCTTTACACACAAAAATGTTGGAGGACTATATGACACCAAATAATGGAGTTCACTCAACTAAAGTGAACCACACAAAAGCTCACCGAAAGTTGATGACAGCTATTATCGCTCTATTTGCTTTCACTTTTGTCCTATTTGGCTTTTCGGGGGTGACTTCCCCAGCGTTTGCTGGGCCAGGCGGAACCTATACAACAGGATGGGTGACACGGTTTAATGTTAGTGACGGAGTGGAAGCAACTCAGTGGTATGAGGAAAAACTTGGCATGATCGTCAATAAGGAAAATTCCGCATTCCCTTATTATGTGCAACTTTTCTATCCAGAACTTCCTGACACACAAATTGGCCTGAGTCAGAGTAAACCTGTTCAATCGGGAAAAGCAACTGCTACGATCGCTGTAGATGATATTGAGCAAGCGGTAGATTTCCTAGATTATAAAGGGGTTGAAGTTGGGCCACTTTGCAATGCGGGGGATGGTTATACGGTACTCGCCTTCTTTTGCGATCCTGATGGCAATAATTTGGCTCTTCGTCAGGATGGTTTTCCGAATTCTTTTGATGATTGTGGATCGCCTGTATGCAATAATTGCGACTACTAGGAATGTCGGTCGTGAATTGCCCTGCAATTATTTTTGATTGACTGCTAATATCAAGTTCAGATAAATAGTCGATTGTCCGAACTTGATATTATACCAAATTAAAAAAAGGCAGTTACATCTTAATTTGTCATTTATTCCTAAAAGAAAAAATTATAAATTCCATAAATTATAAAATTTTCACATTTTTTCCTCTTTTTTATGATGTTTTTCTTTCCCTGTTCCCTGTTCCCTGTTCCCTGTTCCCTGTGTAGTCACTGTAGCAATATTTTATGAAATTGGTATTAGTAACCGCTAGCTGAAAATCAAGTTGAAAATCAAATCCCACTCCACTCCCTTAAAATTGGTAAAACAAAAGTAATAGGCGCTCTTTCTTCTACTCGTACTCGCGTTGTTGTAGTTGTACCAGCAGTTAATTTTTGTTGGGGTCCTTTTGAAGAAGACCATTGATAACCACTAAAGGTATTGGGGTCTAATTTTAGTTGAGCGATCGCTTCAATTTTTCCCCCACTTTCGCCGATAATATTTTCTACTATTTCGGAATTTCCTACTACAAAGTTTGCACCTTCTTTTGTTACAGGAAAATCCGATAAAGAAATAATTTCGCCGATAATTCCACCAAACCTTTCCCGTTTTACAGTATCAGGAGTGATTAAAATTTCCATCTCTGGTGTGATGCGTTTACCATCTGAAACAGCAAAATAACTGACTGCTTGTAGTTCTCCTGATTTTCCTTTGATATTAATTTTACCCAGAGTAGTACCTGGATTGACAAATTGTCCTAAAGTAGTTTGAATTTCCAAAATACATCCATCTACAGGACTAATAATTTTACTATTATCAGCAATTTGTTTTTCTAATTGAGCAATTTCTCGTTTAACTTCTTCAATTTGATTTTTGCGTGTATTAACTGCTTCTAAATTGTCTTGTTCTAAACGTTTTCTCTGAGTATCTAAATCTTGTAAATCTGCTTTTATTTGAGTTATTGTATTCTGATTTTCTAAAAATTTTTGCCTTGTTTCTGTTTCTTGTAGTTTGAGTTTTTGTAATTCAGCTTTAATTTCATTAATTTTGTTGATATTCTCTAAAAATTGTTCGTCAGTTTCGGTTGTTTGTAAATCTAATTCTTGGATTTGGGTTTCAATTTCTCTAATAGTATTGAGGTTGTCTAAATATTTTTGATTAACTTCTGCTTTCTGCGCTTTTAATTCTGTTAATTCAGTCTCAATTTCTTTGATATTATTGAGGTTTTGTGCATATTTTTCTATAGCTTCTGTTCGCTCTACTTCTAGTTGTTTTAGCTCTGCTTCTATTTCTGTAATATTTTGCAGATTTTGTTGATATTCTTGTTTGCTTTGCAGTAGAGTATCTTCAGAAATTGCTCCCTGTTCATATAAGTCCTGACGTCTTTTTAGTCTCTCCTCAAAAGTAGGAGTTAACTCTCGTGCATCTTGTAAACGTTGCAGTAGACTTTCTCGTTTTTGTTGTAATGCTACTTCATTTTGATTCAGCAAAATAGGGGTTAAAGCCTTGGTATTTTCTAAACTTTGTTCCAGGGTAATTTTTTGTTCGGCAAGTGCTGCTAGCTGTTTTTCTTGTAACTCAGGAGTTAGTGTTTTAGCATCTTGTAAACGCTGTTGTAAGCTAGTTCGTTGCTTGGCGATCGCTTCTAATTTTTTCTCTTTTAATATAGGAGTTACTGTTTCTAGGTCTGACAAACGTTGTTCTAAACTCTGACGTTGTTCTCGGATGGCATTTAATGTATCATTTTGCAGTATTGGCGCTATTGCCTGAGTATCTTTCAAGCGTTGTTCTAAACTGTTTTTTTTTCCTGCTAAAGCTTCTATTTCGAGTTGAGTACGTTGATTTTGTAGTTGTTGGGTATCTTGAGCTTGAGTTTGTAGTTGAATTAGTTTATTCTGTTGTAATTCTAATTGTTTTTTAAGCTGAGATGGATCGATAGTTGCCAGTACATAATTTTTTTTTATGCACTGCCCATCTTGTATATTTAAAGATTGTAATCTACCAGCGATCGCTGACTGAAATTCTATTACTTGTCGAGGGCGAATTAATACTCCTTTTCCACTAATAGTAATAGGTATTTTGCCGAAAATACTCCATAATAAACCCAGAATTACTAGACTACCTAATGTTGCTAAAGGTAGCCAATCTTTGAGAGTAACTACTTGCATTAATTGGTCTAGTCGTTCTGGGGAAGAAAGCCGTTCTAAAGATTCTTTGCGGAATATACGGCGCTGTTTTTCAGACATTAATAACTGTAGATTAACTTCCCATGACTTTTTTTAAATTAACTTAGATATGATTCAAGAAGTAAATAAGTAAGAAGAGAAACTCAATAAATCTTCAATTATTTATTTGTAATTAAATTTTGACTTCTTAAAAGTGTTTCTGTCATGGTAGCCAATTTCTGCAAACTAGCTTCTAATTCATCAGCACGTTGTTGATGTTTTTGCTTACGCATTAGAGCAGCACGAGCTAAATCTTCCCGGTCTTGTTTGACCGCCGCCACTGCTACTTTTTGCCAGGTATTTATTTCCTGTTTAAGTTGTTTATATTCTGGTTGAATATTTTCCCAAGCTATTTTTATATCTGCTAAAGCTTTGTTGACTAATTCAGTAGTATCTAAGTCAGTTTTTACTCCTAAAATTGCTTGCTTAATTGGTTCTGAAATTTGCTCAACATTAATGTGATAAAGCAGAGGAATAAAGTTTTTTACCTGTTGACTTTGACTAACTCCAGTTATGCACCAAGTAGCAAAATGTTCACAATTATTTTTAATAATATTATATTTTCTTTCTCCTAATCTACTTTCTGCTCTTTGAATGACTGTATCAGCAATATAACGAACTGGGTAACGTTTTACATAAACTTTTCTTCTATCAGTAAAATATTCTTTAGAAGTTCTTTCAATAGTTTCTGTACCCTTACGATAATGAATAACTGTTCCATCACCACAGTCAATGCCATGATGTTCGTAAACACCATCTATATTTAGAAACTCTCTAAGAGTATATATTTGCTCTCCTCTTGCCATATTATTTTTCAAGTTTTACTTAATTTAACTAGCTATCAGCTATCAGCTATTAGCTGTCAGCTATTAGCTTAAAAAGGTAGTGCATAGATAATGGTATCTGTTTGCGGAGTAATCCGTTAGGAAAAGCTTGGTTCAACAATTAATAATTAATAATTACCTTTGCTTGAAAACGGATAGGATTGACGCGGTAGGGGAAATTAATTCATTGTTTCTCCTTTAAATAAAGGAGAGGATTTTTACCTTAATTATTCGGTAAAATATCCCCGACGCGTGAGCAAGTCGTTTAATTTTAGGAGGGGTTGTTCATACCCTTTTCGTTCTGGAATACTTTTTAACCTATTTCTATTTTAATCTGACTGAGACAAGTTTTACACAAACTAAAACCACTAACCCTAAAGCTAAAATTCCAGCAGTAACTGCAATAACTGGCATATCTAAATGACGAATTACAATGGCTATAAATGCCCAAATAAATACTAAAGGATAAGCAATATCTTGTTTTTGTATATTAATAATTGCTGCAATAATTGCTCCAATTATCAACATAATGATTGTCCAAAATATGGCAATTTGCCCTATACTATTCCAACCTAAGTAATGTAGGGCGCTTGCTATATTCACAATTGTTGCCACACTAATCCAAGCAAAATATATACTGATGGGATGATGAACTAACCATTTATCTTTTTTAGGCACTCTTTCATAACTAATTCCTAAACTTAGATATAAGCAAATTAAACAACCTAAAATTCCTAACATTGCCAAAACTGAAAAAGTAAATAATTGATATTGAAATAAAAATACCCAGATAATTTGTGCCAGACTCGCACCTACTAAAAAATATCCACATCTCTGTAAAATAGGATTTTCTCTTTGTACTGGTAATACTTGATAAATTCCAAAACTAATTAAACCTAAATAAATTAATCCCCAAATTGCAAAAGCATAACTAGCCGGAATAATTAAAACATCCTCAAATACAGTGTTAGAAATTTCACCAATAGTTTTGCCACCAGGAGGAGCAAGATTAACATAAACATTCAGAAAAAAAGCAGCAATAATTCCTATTAAATTAGCCCACTGTCGAATAATGTTTGAATTAAATTTGTTAGTATTAGTTTCCATAATTGTCTTTACTCTTATTAATAAATCCGATTAAGCCAAATTATAACTTAGCCCGGAAGTTGTTACCTCTACAACTCACCGGGCTACTTGATTTAAATAATTAGTTAATCTTAATCAAATTATAACATTTATATTTGTAGAATTAATCTCTAATTACTTCTAGTCCACAAGCTTCTGCCAGTTGTTGTGCTATGCTCTTATATTTTCGAGGTGGAGTGTGAGTATCTAAATCTAAATTAAAACCTTCTATAACACGCTGAATTAATTTTGAACGCCATATAGCTTCTATTTCATAATCAGAACTTAGACTGCCTTCAGATAATGCTAACCTCAATTTATCTAATATTTGAAATTGTCCCACTAAAATTGCTGCTTTAGTAACATCATTAGAATCAGTATCAAGAGCATCTAGTTGCCTACTAACTCGATTCCATTCACAATCAATTATCTCGGTCAAAACTGCAGCAAGTTTAGCATTACGTTGCTGTGTCAATATCTGAAATTCGTCGTTAGTCATCATTATTAACTCCTAAATATATGATTATCGACTGTCTAATTTTATATATCACATCTACACTGTTGACTCCCATGAATATAATCTTAAATTTTGAATAATTTATTTCCTATATGGCCTCTTGATTTGATTTCAGATAATCAGTTAATAAATAGACATCTCGAGAAAAGAGGCAGTAGGGACGTTGTATGCAACGTCCCTACAGAGTAGGGGGAAATAATTGATAATTTATGGATAATAATTAATTTTATTTTGGATTTTTACCAGATGTATTATTAATAATTGCTGAGATTTACATATTTCATAAATTGCTGATTATTAAGCTAATTTTTTGAAAAATTAAAAACAAGGTTAGCTTGAATTTTATGAACTATTTGTTATTTAAAAATGAATATTTTTTTACAGTTTTGTGGAACACTTAATTTCAATATCTACGAAATAAAAAACAAAGGAATGTTAAAAAAAACATACCAACTATTAAGAGCGAAAAAGACACAGTTAACATCAAACAGAAGTAGATAACAAAAGGAGGAAAAAAGATTTGATTTTGACTTTTGCAATAGGTATAGTCAAGAATCAAGGTAGAAATAAACTTTCCTGAATTTTACTGATAATGACTGATTAATCTGAGTATAATAATCTATCAGCAATAAAATTCTGTTAAAGGAATCTAAATAATGACAAAATTACGAGTAGGTTTATTATTTGGCGGTTGTTCCGGGGAACATGAAGTATCCCTTAATTCGGCAAAAGCGATCGCTACTGCTTTAACTCAAGGTCAAAATACAGACAAATACGAATTAATGCCAATTTACATTCAAAAAGATGGTTGTTGGCAAGCAACTGATTTTTCTCAGCAAGTTCTAGAGTCTGGCAACTTACCATCATTGCCGCTTATAGATGATAATTCCGAGTCTGAAACCAGCTCCTCTCTTGCTTCTCAAACCTCGTCTTACCTGTGGCAAACTCCCCCTCAAGCTGCCCAAGTAGATGTCTGGTTTCCAGTGCTTCACGGTCCCAATGGCGAAGATGGTACTATACAGGGTCTACTGAAGTTAATGCAGGTTCCATTTGTTGGGTCTGGGGTTTTGGGGTCTGCAATGGGTATGGATAAGATCGCGATGAAAATGGCTTTTGCTCAAGCAGGTTTGTCGCAGGTAAAATATCAGGCAGTGACGCGATCGCAGATTTGGTCTAATCCTTGTGTGTTTCCCAAATTGTGTGATGATATTGAGGCAGCTTTAGAATATCCCTGTTTTGTTAAACCTGCAAATTTAGGTTCGTCAGTAGGTATTGCTAAGGTGCGGTCGCGAGCGGAGTTGGAAACTGCTTTGGATAATGCTGCTAGTTATGACCGTCGAATTATTGTTGAAGCGGGTGTGGAAGCTAGAGAGTTGGAATGTGCGGTGCTGGGAAATGATGTCCCGAAAGCTTCTGTGGTGGGAGAGATTACTTTTGAGAGTGATTTTTATGATTATGAAACCAAGTATACAGAAGGAAAAGCAGATTTATTTATTCCAGCACGAGTCAGTGAAGCGATCGCTGCTCAAATTCAAGAAATGGCAACTCAAGCATTTTTAGCTGTGGATGCTGCTGGTTTAGCTAGGGTTGACTTTTTCTATGTAGAGAAAACAGGAGAAATTTTGATTAATGAAATTAATACGATGCCTGGTTTTACTGCGACAAGTATGTATCCTATGCTCTGGAAAGCTAGTGGAATTCCTTTTTCTGAGTTAGTAGACTGTTTAATTCAATTAGCATTAGAAAGACATTCTAAGTAATTAATCACAAAAGGGTTTAATCCCCCCAAACCTCCTTGGGAAGGGGGGCTTAATAATTTAGACTTATGCCATAATTTCATTAAAATTCTATCACAATTTTCTGTAGGTTGGGTAGATCGACAGCGTTAGCGCAGCTTGTCCGTAGGATCAACCCAACATTTATCTTTTTTGTCAATCAGGACTTACACAAATTCACTCTGAAAACGCCATATGTAGGGGCGAATGGTATTCGCCCTCACTATATTTAGTTTCCATGCGTAAGTCCTGTCATATTAAATAAGTTGATACATACAATCCAGGAATCATTAATTATGGATAGAGAAAAAGAAGCGATCGCTTTACCAAAAAGAACTCAAAAATTTCGGACAAGATTATTTCCTGGAAAGACATTACCTTCTCAAGAAATAGCAAGACGCAAAGCTATCAAAGCAGAATTTAGCGATCGCTGTCGAACAGTCTTTGAAAAACTTCGCCCTCAATTAATTGACAAATATTACAACCATTTTATTGCAGTCGATCCAGACAGTGAAGAATATATAATCGACTCATCCTTAGAAAACTTAATTCAAAAAGTCCGCAGTTGTTACCCAGATGGTAAAGTCAAAGTCGCTATTTATCGACTTAATGAAACAGGAGCTTGTGGCAGAATATAATGTTTGGTAGGTTTGGAGATAATAGCGAATTATTGTTTGAAATAGAATTAGTTGCTGTAAATTGTACAAGTGAAAAATTAATCAAAATAAAAATTATCGGAATGTAGTATAATGTATTTTTTGTAAATATTATAGTTAATTAACTGAATATAAAAAATGCCAACTCCAAAAGAAGTTTTTGATAATCCAGAGAAATATTGGGATTTTTTGACATCTTCTACTGCTGAGGAATTTGAAGGTCAATATTTTGATCGTAAGGAAGCTGGTCGTCCAGAAGAAAGCGAAAATGGTTGTGTTAGTAAAAATACACTTAAAGCACTTAAAGAACAAGTTAAGGAGTGTGTATCTGCCTTTGCTAATTCCAATAAAGAAGGGGGACTTTTAGTATTAGGAATTTCTGATAATGGAGATTTTACGGGTGTCAATCATCTTTTTGAAGAGCAGATTAATGGACTAACAAAAATTAATGACTTGCTTAAAAATCAATCTGCGTCAATCAAATTTTATCGTCCAGAAAGAGAGACTAAAGAAATTTGCTTGATTTATGTTCCTTACACAGAAAATGCAATCTGCGAGACACTGGGAAACCAACCTAAAAGTTGGGAGCGACGAGGTTATCAAAATATTTTATTAGATGATATTCAAAGAGATAGACTTCGCCGAGATAAGAAAATAGTTAGTTTTGAAAATCAGTATTGTTCTACTTATGATGCTGATGATTTAGAAAAAAGAGTTTTAAATGAATTTAGTAATGAATATTTGAAAGATGCTGAATATGATGATTATATTAATGAGAAACTTCTGTACCAAGCAGGAGCTTTAATAAAAGATGGAAATAATTATGCTTTTACTAATGCAGGGTTTCTATTTTTTGTAGCAAACCCTCAAAGAATAATGCCTTGGTCATATATTAGATTACTTAGATTTGAGGTTAACAACGAAGATAGAAATAAACGTAGACTGCCAACTTTTGAAAAAGAATTTACTGGTTCAATTACTAAACAAATTCGCGATATAAGAACTTTTTTGAAAGAATCTGGATTCTTTAAACTATACCAAAAAAGAAATCCTGATGGGGGATTTTCTGAAGAACCAGAATATCCTTATATTTCTATTGATGAAGCTATTGTTAATGCAGTTGCCCATAGAGATTATGCTATACAACTTCCGATAGAATGTGAATTATATAAAGATGTTTTTGTGGTTCGGAATGGAGGGCGTATTTTGCAAAGAGACCAAGAAGTCCCCCCCGAATTTAGACTTGATGATAAGATAATACTCAATTCAATGCCTCGCAATCCCAAACTAATTGAATGGTTGAAAATTATGCGCGAGAAAGGAGGATCAGCCTTTGTTAGAGCATTAAGTGAAGGTACTAAACGAATGCGGGATGAAATGATAAAGTTGAATTTACCTGCCCCTTTATATATAGTTAATCCAGCAGAAACCACCTTGATTTTATGTAGTAATTCTGCTGAACGTGAGGCTAAGTTTGCTGCTGATTCTGGATTAGGTGCGACTAATGAATTTTCTAATTTATTTCCTCTTAAATTTATCCTAGAAAATGGTAATACTCCAGAGGATTTTTTTTTACAGCAAAGACGGAAGGATATTATATCTGCTTTGAAGAATGCCTTAACTTCTAATGCTTGGTATATTGAAGAAAATACATTGAATCGTTTAGTAGCTCACCGTCAAAGAGCTTATATTCCGCAAAACGAAAAGGTTGATAAAATAGTCAGATTTTATCAAGGATACTCATTTCGAATTTACCCATACTGGAATAATTTTAACCTTATGATCGACTTGAATTTGCAAGTTAGGAATGTTCAGAATGTTTCTAAATTGTTTAGAGATTATCCTGCTAGTTTTTTTGTCGGTAAAAGAGTTTTAGCTAGATGGCAAGAAAACTGGTATCGTGGAAATATTATTAGGGCTAATCCTAAATATACCAATTTAAATATTTTTGATTTTAAAAAAGAAGTACAAGTTCCTAGCAATTTGGTAATTCCTAATTTACAAGATAGTACTATTGAAGAAATTCTGAATAAAAGAAAGATTAAATTTAATTTGTCTACTAAAATTGAAGAACTAAGTTTGGAGAACAAACATGATGCAGCTGAAATTAGAGCTGAAAAAATACAGGCAATTGCTAAATATTTATCTCAAGATATTTTCAAACCTTTAATTATTGGAGGAATGCAGATATTTATGGAGCCGTCGCCAACTTCATTATCTAAATCTAATAGAGCGGGAAATTGAGGGTCAACAGTTTACCAGAACCGAGTGTCTAATTTAATCGCCACCGTCCAGAAAATACACCCCAACCACTTCCTGATTTAAAAGCTTGGTGGTAGTGCATTGCATTATTTTTGTTAGGAGGTACGGTAGTGGGAGCATCTTGCTCCCGTGCCAAGCATTTCTTGTTACTTGTATACCATTACTATGCAGGACTACTAACTTCTGACTTCGTTAACACCCCTCCAACTTCGCCACCTCAAACCGAGTCTTCAACACAGAATCAGGATTCAAACTAATAGAATCAATCCCCAACTCTACCAACAACTTCGCAAATTCAGGATGATCGCTCGGTGCCTGACCACAAATACCAATCTTACGCCCGCACTCATGAGCAATAGTAATCGCAATCTTAATCATTCGCCTCACAGCATCATGGCGTTCGTCAAAAATATCTGCTACCAATGCCGAATCTCGGTCTAAACCCAATACCAACTGAGTCAAATCATTCGACCCAATAGAAAATCCATCAAACACTTGAGCAAACTGTTCCATTAAAATCACATTACTCGGTAACTCACACATCACATAAACCTGCAAACCATTCTCACCCCTCTCCAAACCATACTTAGCCATCTCCCCTAAAACCTTCATCCCTTCTTGGGGTGTACGACAAAACGGAATCATCGGAATTACATTTGCCAATCCCATTTTATCCCGCACTCGCTTCAGCGCCATACATTCCAGACCAAAAGCATCCCGATATTTGGGATGATAATAACGAGACGCACCCCGCCAACCAATCATCGGGTTTTCCTCATCGGGTTCAAACTGTTTCCCTCCCAATAAATTAGCATATTCATTACTCTTAAAATCGCTCATCCGCACAATCACAGGTTTCGGATAAAAAGCAGCAGCGATCCCTCCCATCCCATAAGCTAGGCGATCAATAAAAAAATCTGCCTTGTGTTCGTATCCCATAGTCAATTCAGCGATTTTTGCCTTTTCCACCTCATCTTCCACTTCGTCAAAATGCAGCAATGCTAAAGGATGCACCCCAATATGATTAGCAATTACGAATTCCGATCTAGCCAAACCCACACCATCAGCAGGAATTGCCGACAACCGAAAAACCTCCTCTGGGTTGCCCACATTCATCAAAATGCGGGTGCGAGTTTCTGGCAAATCATCCAATACCGTTTCCACAACCTCAAACGGCAACAACCCATCATAAACTATCCCCACTTCTCCCTCAGCACAGTCAACAGTCACCGCCTTACTATTGTACAATAGTTTCGTAGCATTTTCGCAACCAACAATCGCCGGAATACCCATCTCCCTGGCAATAATTGCAGCATGACAAGTACGCCCACCTTGGTTAGTAACTATAGCGCTAGCCTTTTTCATAATGGGTTCCCAGTCGGGGTCAGTTTTGTTAGTGACTAATATCTCCCCTGGTTTAAATTCAGAAATGTTATGGGTATCCAGAATTACGCGCACTTTACCTTGACCGATCGCCTGACCCACAGCGCGACCTGTTAACAACACTTTCCCTTTCTCCTGCAACTGATAACTACGCAGCAGATTACCAGATTTTTGAGATTGCACCGTTTCTGGTCGCGCCTGAACTATATATAAACTCTTGGTGATACCATCTTTTGCCCATTCAATATCCATCGGCGTGTAACTACCACGCACTTGGGAATAATGGTCTTCGATAATTACCGCCCAATGGGCAAGTTGCAGAATTTCATCATCACTCAGAGCAAACTGTTCTTGCTGTCGCTCTGGCACGGGTACGTTTTTAATCGAATTACCGCCATCATAAACCATTTTGATAGCTTTAGTACCTAGGCGTTTGTTGATAATAGTACGGAAACCTTCCCGGAGCGTAGGTTTAAATACTAAGTATTCATCGGGGTTGACAGCGCCTTGTACGACATTTTCCCCTAAACCATAAGCTGCTGTAATTAGGGCAGCATTTTTGAATCCGGTTTCGGTATCTATGGAAAACATGACACCGGAGGTAGCAAGGTCGGAACGCACCATTTTTTGAATGCCAACTGAGAGGGCAACATCGAAGTGGTCGAAACCTTTGATAGTGCGGTAGGAGATAGCGCGGTCGGTGAATACTGATGCGAAACATTTATGAGTCGCTTTGAGTACGCTTTCGACCCCGTGAATATTGAGGTAAGTTTCCTGTTGCCCGGCAAAACTGGCATCTGGTAAGTCTTCGGCAGTAGCACTGGAACGTACAGCAACATCTGTATCTTGACCGTAGAGATAACAAAGGGTTTCGTAGCTGAGGGCGATCGCTTTTTCGAGTTCTGCTGGAAAGGGTGTATTCATTATCAATGCTCGTGCTTTTTTACCCCGTTGTTGCAAATTTTTCATATCTTCAACATCAAGGTCGGCAAATAGTAGGCGCAGTTTTGCTTCTAAACCAGCAGATTTGATGAAGTAACGATAGGCGTAAGCAGTGGTAGCGAAACCATTAGGAATATTGATATTTTTGGGGGTAAGTTGTTGCATCATTTCTCCTAAAGATGCGTTTTTACCTCCTACTAAAGGAATGTCATTAATACTAACTTCATCAAACCACAATACTAAGCTTTTCTCTTTAGCAGTAAAAGTCTTATTTTGAATTGTTACTGTTTTTAGCATTGCTTTTATTTCTCCTAAAATTAAGCTGTTTCATCATGTCACGGTGCAGCTTGGATAGAATTTTTTTCACAAATTTATATTCAAGGCAAATCACTATATTTTTGCCTTTTAAAAACTCTTATTGTTAACGTTCAACAATATATATCACATTGATCCCTAAAAATTATTTACTCATTTATAGTTGTTTATTCTCCATATATTTTATTAAATAAATTCTGTTAAAATAATTTATTCCTCTATTAATATATTAATTAAACTCTATGTGACCGACAACTTTTCTGAGGTATACATCTTAGTTACCAAAAGTAAAAAAATGTTGATAGGAGTAGTGTAGAGGTACTTATTACAAAAGATTAAGCGCTTTAATAATTCTATAAAGGGGGTTTGACTGCGACTCATCTGAGGCAGACACATTACTGAGGCTGATAATTAAGCTTAAATAGAAATTAAATAACGATGGTTAATTTCTTTTTTTTAATCCCAACTATAGTTAAGTTAATATATTAAGTTTGTTTGGCGTTTTTTCCTACATAAGAGGTATTAAATCACCAGTATATATCTGTAAAAATCTTGATTTTAATCTCAAAAATATAGCAACCGTCATGTTAGTTAGAACAATTAGTGTGAGCATCTTGCTCGCGTTATAAATCATCATAATTAGGGTTTGCTGAAAAAGTCTTATGGGTGAGGGTAGGAGTCAACCCACCCCCGCCCCTCCCAGGAGGGGAAAAGCCGAGTCAGGATAAATGGGAATTACAGAGGATGTAGTTGGAATAATTGTCCCTTAATTTTTCTGCCCAACTCTTGCACAAAATGCTAGTTTTTTGAGCTTTCTTAACCGAAAAGCTGGCACTTTTTTTCAGTCTAATAAGGCTGAAACCTTTATATTTCAATACTTTGATAGTTAATCAGCAAGCCCTAATTACATCATGTTCGGATAATTATAGTAACTGCCAAGCACGCTCCTAATTGTAACTGTTCTGCCGTAAGCGTAGCTCCACCGAAGGGGACACACGATCGACTTACGCAGAATCACCTTGAAAATACCATATGTAGGGGCGCAATTCGGAGCTTTGCGTTAGCAAATGGTATTCGCCCTTAGTCAATGTAGTGTCTATGCGTAAGCCCTGATGATATCACCCTATGTCCTAACTATAGTGGCAACTGCTATAGAACCTTATGGTATCTTTGCCAGCGGTATGTACTTTTGGCATAGAAGTAGGGAAATTCGGCATTGCTGAGGGGTGGGATGAATATAAGTGGGGTGGATATCCTGCCAAGGAGTGAAAATATCAGGAACGGGCAAGATGCCCATTCCACTTCCACAAAACTATTAAAATCATCCCGCATTTATGCAACACCGGAAATTCAGAAATAGAATAGGGAAAAAAGTAGAAAAATGCTCCCCACTCCCCTAATTCCCTACTCCCCTACTCCCCCACTCCTAGATAACTGCTGAACAATTTAATTCGCTGCTGCCTCTGCTACAGTCGTAATAACTTCCTGGAATATCACTTCATCTTTACGAGGGTCAGCATGGGCAACTTTCACCTCTAGGCGATCGCCCACATTGACAGACCGACCAAACCGCATCGCCAACTCTAACCCCAATTCTTCCAATAACACCAACCCTAAATTAATTTCTTCTTTCAACCACCGAATTATCAACGCTTGCCAAACCTCATCTGTATTACGTCGCAAATATTCCAATCCCCAGTAACGGTTAGTAAATCTTTCCACACTAGAAGCTTCCTTGACGGCAGGAACTAAACTCATTACTATTTCTTGCATCTGGTCTCGAGTAAAAGGTAACTCGTCTCCTCGTAAATGAGCTTTAATTTGAAAGTGAGCCAATAGATCGCTATAACGCCGAATCGGAGAAGTAACCTGAACATAAGTTTCTAAGGCCAAACTAGCGTGACGAGCTGGTATAATACCCATTTCACTTTTAGGCATACATCTACGCATCGCACAAGAGCGAACTGGCCCAGCAGGCAATAATATTAGTTCTGCCTCTGGTGGAAGTTCTGGTTGGGGTTGACTGCGATAGGGAAGGGGTATATCATGTTTTTGACCATATTTTGCCCCAACCTCTCCTGCCATAATCATCATCTCTGCCACTAGCTGTCTTGATGGTGAGTCGTCCAATACTTCTACTTTTACTTCCTCACCTTCGACTTTAATCACTGACTCTGGCATATATATACTAATAGAGCCTTGTGACTGTCGCCACTGAAATCTTTGTTTCGCCCACTGATTGAGAACATGAATTTCTGGTTCTAGCTTAATCTGTAACTGTAACATTTCATCTACATCATCATAAGTCAGACGGTAGGTTGGTTTGATTAAGCTAGCGTGAATGCTGTAGTCTACAACTCCTCCACTTTCATCTAAAATAACGCCAAAACTCAAAGCGCTGCAAATTTGTCCCTGAATCAGACTCATTGGCCCTGTGGCCAACTCTGATGGGAACATCGGAATTATACCTGTGGGTAAATATAGTGTAGTAGTTCTTCGCCTTGCGTCTAGGTCTAACTCATCACCAGGAGTAAGTAAGCGAGTTGGGTCGGCAATATGTACCCATATCTTTTGTTGATTGTCTTCTAAAAATTCTATACTGAGGCCATCATCTATTTCTTTGGTGCTTTCATCGTCTATGGTATAGACTTTTAGATGAGTTAAATCCAAACGGTTTGTGTCTGGATCTGGCTGGGGAGATTGCAGGCAGCTTTGAGCCACTTCTAGTACCTTGGTAGAAAAATGTTTTGGGATCTGACTACGTCGCAGAAATAGATTTTCATGTTCGCTCCATATACCTAGATCCATTAATAGTTTAAACGCTGCTTCTGGAGTTTCGGGTAATTCTAAGACTGCCAAGGTATCCATTGCCTGGGTACGATTAGAAGCTTCTTCTCCGTAAGTCGCCAATTTTTCTATTACATCTAGGCGGTTATAATCGCTTGGTTGCCACTCTACTTCTTCTCCTGCTAGTCGGTTACGCACCCGGAGTAAAAAGTTTCCTAGTTCTTGTTGTTTTTGTTTTTGGACTTCTTGCTGATGTTTGATTTCTCCTACTTGGGCTATAGGTCGGGGTTCGTAGCGATCGCCTTTTTGCTTAAAGTAGAGTTTATCGTCTGATAGTAATATGTATGCTGCGTAACATTGGGCTGGTGTTTGTTCTGAAAATAGCAGTAAGGCCATTTCTTCTGGATTTACTGTTTCTGCTTCTTCTACCAGTAGTTCCCATGCTAATTCTATACTTGAAGGGTCTATATAAGTTTCTACTTCCTGAAGAAATTTGGGAATTTCTGATGATTTGTAACTTTCTCCTGCTACTTCATAACTGATTTGCTTTGGAGGTATGCTGTGAGATTGACCATTTGCTTCCACCACGACCCAGTTTTTTTTACCATCTGGACGTTCTGCTATGGCTAGTCGCCGTTCTCCATGCAATCTAAATTCAATTAATTTTCCCTTCTCCACTTTTCCTTATTTATATATCCCTATAAATTTTCAATTGCCTTGGCTTGGGTTGTGGTTTTTGCTAGTTTAGTTTGAGATTTTTTGACTTTGGTTTTTTTCTTAATATTTAACTTTTTCAGATTTTTCCAAAATCTCAAATCTCAAACACTCTATCTTCAGGTTTCTCTATTAACGTAGGGTAATAAAGCTACTAATCTAGCTCTTTTTATACTTTTCGTTAAATCTCTCTGCTGTTTTGAAGTTAAACCAGTGATTCTTCTTGGCAGAATTTTACCTCTTTCTGTAACATATTTCTTTAGTAGTTCCACATCTTTATAATCGATTGGATCGCCTGGTTTAATTGGTGATACTCTTTTGCGGAAGTAATTCGCCATTGCTAATTATTTGTTAGTTATTTTTGTTTACGTTTACGTTTTAGTTATTTACTGTTTTTAATACTCACTGAATTTTTACTTAATTTCTTTGTGAACTGTATGTTGATTACAGTGAGTACAGAATTTCTTCAATTCTAATCTTGAGGTTGTATTTCTACGGTTTTTAGTTGTTGTATACCTAGACACACCTTGTGAACGTTTATTGGAATTTGTTCTACACTCTGTGCATTCTAGTGTAATAACAATTCTGACTCCTTTAGCCATTTTTCAGTTTCCATGAATGTTAGACACAAATTACTATCTTCTCACATAGCGCTTGGCTTCGTCAACTAACCTCTTTACCTTAATATCTAGGGAGTAACCACGCATTGTCCCTACTACTATTGTCTGAGCTATTCTGTCATGGAAAGCTTGTTGATACCTTTCAATATCTACTAAAGCTACTGTAAAGTCCAAAAATAAAGGCATTATTAGTAGTAAGACAGCAGCATTTCCTGATGTTAAATTACTAATTCCTAACATGGCCAATGCCCCAGATAATGCTAAAATTCCTTCTCGCTTTGATAAATCTAGGATACCTGGATTTCTTTGGTATCTAGTATCTAAAACTTTCATATCTAGAGCATAGTGCCCTATACTCTGACCATAGTTTTTATAGACCACTAGTACTCGTGTTATTATCCAAAGTACCATAAAAAATAAAATAAACGTGAACCAATTATTGCTAATTATGGCACTCAAAAACCAAACTACTAAAGCATCTATACTGAATGCTGCTACGCGACGTGATAGAGGTGCTTTTGGCAATTGGGGTATAATATTATCGCTCATAAGATAGACCTTAATTATTTTTTGGTCTGGTTAGGAGAATATGTAACTGTTTTATTGGCTTTTGTTACTGTTCTATAATTTTATCATGTTTTTTATTTGTCAATTTTTCCGGGTTTTTCAGATATGAAGTTAATATACATAAATTATTACTGGTAGCTATGGGTAGGACTAATCCGATCTGATGGCTAAGTTACTAAGTAGTTATTAACTTGAATATGAAATTAAATCTAATTCAATCACAATATTCACTACAATTTAGGAATTACTATGATTTTACATTTAAGATAAAATGAGATTTTTGCTCTGGTCAATAATCAGTATGATTACTCCATAAATTCTCAAGTTTTGCTTTTAACTTTTAATTTTAAGTTTTACCGAAAAATTGAGTTTAAATCCTATTCTTTAAATGAGAAAAGCGGTCGTTTTGCGCTTCGCACAACTACCTTAAAGCCTAGCCTTTTACAGAGTAGCTCAACCTCGCCAACATGGAAAGCGCAGCATGAAAAATGGAACAAGCGGAGCTGCTCTACACTCTTAGGTTCTCCTTTCCCTAAAGTCCCGAAGGGAAGGCTATATCCAATCTACCAAGAGAAGAGAAAAAAATTTCCTGAAGCGTCAATCCTCTTATTTTCAAGAAGAGGTAATTATTAATTATTAATTGTTGAAGATTTTTCTTGTAACCTTTTATTTTGTTATTTTGTATAGTCACGACGGTTAAGATATTGAAGAAAGTTGTAGACGATAGGTTAATATTTCAATTTAATGGGAATTAAACCCCAAAAATTGTTGACAACGCAGGTTAAATGTGGAGCTTTCTACCCAATTGTTTGTGCAAATATTACAAATAATAGATTTTAAGTAAACGTTTTTCATCTACAAGCTAAAACTTAAAACCTAACACCTACTACCGAAAAGCTAATGGAAGTGTAGCAAAACAAAAATAATATCGGAACAAAAAAACTAATAGTTAATGCTAATCTTGTTTTATACAAAATCCGCCTTAGTAAAAGGGTATTTTTGAAAGTTACAGCCATTGCTAAATCAAGGATTGGGAGATGAGAAAAATCTGCTTTTATCGCTGGATTTGGTATGATCTAAAAGGTGTTGCTCAATCAAGCTATGAAACTTAAATTTGGCAAAATCTAAAAAGATTTTCAGTTAATAGCTAGGCGTTTCGCTGCACGATATGTTTGCGCAGCATGACCTAGGAAAACGTAGTAGCAATGCTGAACATTATCGCCATTGAAGAAAAATTATAGCCACCCATCAGCAACGCCATCTAAAAAAAACACAATTAGAGCTGATTTATAAAGTAAATATCAAGAGGCTGAAATCCTTGCAATACAAGGGTTTTTGCAGTTATAACCCAACAATACTTAAATCCCTGAGAGTTAGATTACATAAGGGTTTTAGCTAAGTTTACAAATCAGCTCTTAAGCTAGTACAAAATATCTTGAATTTATCATCAATGAAAGTCAGTTTTAATATCGTTCGTCAACATCAAAATACTACTCCTAGAGTTCAAACTTACACCTTAGAAGTTGAACCAGGCAATACAATTTTAGAATGCCTTAACCGAATTAAATGGGAGCAAGATGGTAGTTTAGCTTTTCGTAAAAATTGCCGTAATACTATCTGCGGTAGTTGTGGAATGAGAATTAATGGTCGTTCAGCTTTAGCGTGTAAAGAAAATATTAGAAACGAAGTAGATAGAATACAACAAATAGCTAATAATAGTAATAATAATTCTGCTAATACTACTGAAAAATCTATTCCAGAAATAACTATTGCTCCTATGGGCAATATGCCAGTAATTAAAGATTTGGTAGTAGATATGAAAAGTTTTTGGCAAAATCTAGAAACAGTTGAACCTTATATCAGCACAAAAGCACGACAAATTCCAGAACGAGAATTTTTACAGACTCCCACTGAACGGGATAAACTAAATCAAACAGGTAATTGTATTCTTTGTGGAGCCTGTTATTCTGAATGTAATGCTCGTGAAGTTAATCCAGATTTTGTTGGTCCACACGCTTTGGCTAAAGCTTATAGAATGGTAGCTGATTCTCGTGATAGTCAAATAGATAAAAGATTAGAAGAATATAATCTTGATACAGCAGGAGTCTGGGGTTGTACCCGTTGTTATTATTGTAATTCTGTTTGTCCAATGGAAGTAGCACCTATGGATCAAATAGGTAAAATTAAACAAGAAATTCTCGACCGTAAAGATCAGCAAGCTAGTCGTTCTATTCGCCATCGAAAAGTATTAATTGATTTGGTTAAAGATGGGGGTTGGATTGATGAACGAAAATTTGGTATTCAGGTAGTGGGTAACTATTTTAGAGATATTCAAGGATTATTGAGTTTGGGTCCATTAGGATTAAGAATGTTGGCAAAAGGTAAGTTTCCTTTGACTTTTGAACCTTCTGAGGGGACGGAAACTGTGCGATCGCTGATTGAATCAGTAAAAAAAATTGGACAATAAATCTACTGGGATAATTCAGTAATTTTATCCGTAATCAAAAATCTTTGGTGGTGGTGCATAGTAATGGTAAAAGTTAGGGGGAGGGATAATTTTTTCACAACCCATTCTCAAAATACTGTTGAATATCTGGGAGAATAAATATTTGGGTAGATACCAAGTTTTGTTCTTCAAACATTACTATGTAGGACTACCAAATCTTCAAAGCTAATAAAATTCTATCAATATCATGTCTGAAAATTTGACTTCTCAATCCACATCAGAATCTGCTAAAAAAGTTGAAACTACCAAGTTTAATGAACCTGCTTTTGGTTGGAATACTTACGCAGAAATAATCAATGGTAGGTTTGCTATGGTTGGATTTTTCATTTTGTTATTACTGGAATTATTTACTCATCAAGATTTTTTCTCTTGGTTAGGTTTGCGGTAAAAAATCAAGTTTAATTAGGGTTTGCTGAAAAAGTCTTTTTGTGGAGGGTAGGAGTCAGGAGTCAGGAGTCAGAATGAATGGGAATTACAGAGAAGGCAGTCGAAATAATTGTTGCTAAATTTTTCTGTCTTTGTCTGCTCAAAATGTGAGTATTTTGGGCGATTCGGAGCTAAAAGCTGACACTTTTTTTCGCAGCAAAAAGGCTAAAACCTTTATCTGTAAATGTTTTTATAGTTAATCATCAAGTCCTAATTAATGCTAATAGCTAATCTTGAGAATGACATTTAGCTATTAGCTATTAAATAGTCAAAAAATTAGTATTTATAAATCTGATGCTTGACCTGATTCAATTACTTGGAGATTATACTTTATAATGAATTATTACTGTTTTATCGCTGGAATTTCTCTATCTATATTCTGATTCTGGTTTAGATTTACTGTCTATTTTATTTATCGCAAATTGCGATGCTTTTTGTTTTATAAATCGGCGATTGTTGAAATTCCACAACTCCCCAACTCCCCAATTTTCTCTACCATTACTATGCACAACTACCAGATTTTTTTATTAGGTTTGTACTAGGATAATTTAGTTTTATTTGTTTTATTTATTCACAGCTAAATGTTAATGGCTAATCTTTAAATGGCATTTAGATATTAGCCATTAACCATTAAAATTTTTCAATTATAAATCTGATGTCTGACCTGACTCAATTACTTGGAGATTGTACTGACCCCTACCTGTTTTATCGTAAGAATTAACTATTAAACGATATTTACCTGTAACAGTTAGAGTAATTGTTAGTTGAGAATTTGTATTTTTCTGACTAACATCATCATGTTCTCCCAGTAATTCACCAGTAGGACTAAATACTGCTAAATAAGTATCAAAGTCAGGACTTTCTAAGATTACAGTTACTACTTGACCTGTTGTTCCTTCAAAAGTATGTTCATCATAAATACTTTCATCAGATGGAAGTACTAAGTCTCCATCACTCAGTGTTCCTTCTAGCTGTAATATTTCTTTTCCAACTTTTTGTTCTTGGGTAGAAGGAGTAGTTTCTTCTGGGGTTGGAGTTTCTTCTGGGGTTGGAGTTTCTTCTGGGGTTGGAGTTTCTTCTGGAGTTGGAGTAGTTTCTTCTGGAGTTGGAGTAGTTTCTTCTGGATTTGGAGTAGTTTCTTCTGGATTTGGAGTAGTTTCTTCTGGAGTTGGAGTAGTTTCTTCTGGATTTGGAGTAGTTTCTTCTGGATTTGGAGTAGTTTCTTCTGGAGTTGGAGTAGTTTCTTCTGGAGTTGGAGTATCCTGAACTAAAATTTCATTAGCATAGCTAGAATTGATAACCACCGGATGAAATAGAAGGATAGGGAAAAGTAAAGTTTTTCCCATAATACTTAGTAGACCAAAAGGAGCGATCGCCCAAAATCTTGCTTGACGCATTAATCACCTCAAATAAATATACTACTTAAATTCTCCAACTAGTCTACTAGCATAGTGGGAAATAATCACGAATAATTATTAATTGAAAAAGTTTAGGGTAAATTTTAGTTAGTAATTACAGAGTCTCAGTATAATCATCTTTTTTTTATTTTCAAACCAATACTTGTACTTAACTTATTAACTGTTTGATTTTGCTGTAATACAATTTGTTGCACTTCCTATAAATTCATGTTTCCTATAAATACATTTTTTGATAAAATTGCTATTATCCGCTCATTATGACATTTTAAATCAATTTAATATTTTATATAAACAAAATACAGTCCCTTGATTCTCCTAACCTCTAGCTCCTCTCTAAAAAAGGGGAGAATATGCGACAAGAAGTTTTAGTATTTCATCTCAATACATCTTATTAGGTTTCCGTTCCTCAAACCTACCTATATCTACTAACCACTGTACTGGCAAACGACTATTTACTATGTAGGTGACTTTTAAAGTCAAAATTTTTTCATCCTCCTTTGTCGATCTTTCTGGTCAAAAATTTTTTTTAATCTTCATATCCCTATCTATAAATCAATAGATAAAATTTCAGACAATTTATCTATAGTAATTTATCCTTTCACGCTCAAAGAAAGGTCTAATTCTGGGTGAAACAGACTCAATTTTCAACCGATATTCTCCTGACTCTCCTGCTTCATAAGAATTTGCTAATAACTTGTAAGTTCCATTTTCTGGTAGCGTAATCACAATTCTGGCATTTTTTTCTCCACCACTATCATCATCTTGAGCTAATTCTTGACCATTTGAACTTAATAAAATTAAGTAAGAATCTATTTTATTACTACTCATATCAATAGAAATCTTTTGACCTGCTAAACCTTCAAAAGCGTAAAGGTCATAATAACTATTGTCTACAGGTAATACATTAGATTCACTGTCCAAATTGCCCTTTATTTCTATTAAACCATTAAGGTCTAATTTTTCAGCCTGTCTCTCATCAAACATTCCTGTTTGCTGTTGAGCTACTAAAGGCGCTCTTCCTTCTCGAACCGCTCTTAGAAACTCTGGGACTCTATCCATAGATATAGCAAAACCAATGCCAATATTACCCCCTAATTGACCACGAGTAAATATAGCAGTATTGACACCAATAAGTTCTCCAGAACTATTCAATAGTGGCCCCCCCGAATTACCAGGGTTAATAGCTGCATCTGTTTGGATCAATCCTCTTTCTCGATCTATACGACTAACTATTCCTACAGTAAGAGTACCTTGAAATCTGCCAAAAGGATTTCCGATAGCAAAAGCTCGCTGACCTACTTTTGTCGAACCTGGACGAGCTATTCTAATAGTAGGAAGGTTTCTTTCTCCTCGAATTTTGAGAACTGCTAAGTCTAAATCTTCTTCACCAAAACCTATGACATCTGCTGTAACTTTTCTACCATCTGCTAAGGTAATTTTGACCACACCGCCTTGAGATACGACATGAGCATTTGTTAATACCATTCCGTCGGGACTGATAATGGCACCACTACCATTAGTTTTATCTGTATCTATGGAAACTACTGCTTGACTAGCTTGTTCATAAACACGAATATTAGTTTGTTCTTCTAGACTCAGAGAAAGTAGTGTTTCTTTTCGGTTTTTATTCAGGGGTCTGGGAATTGTATCCACTTTTATTTGAGCTTTGACTGGAGGAAAATTACTTAAATTCACACCAACTGCTACTACTACTATAAGTATTCTTAATGTGGTTTTTGACAAAAATTTGGCATTCATTGTTGCTTGTCAAGTCTAGTTTATATTTAATATTATTACGCAGTAATTTTTTGAAAAATAGAGTTAGGAGTTGAGTAGCCAATAGACAGAATTAATGAGTGAGTTATTCAGCAGTTGCCACTAACTAAAGACCACCCAATATTAATATTGGGTGAGAGTGTAGAACTTATTTATTTATCCTCATCCTATGTGAAAAAATCAATTCTGAATTCTTTACATCGCAAACTAAATTTATCGTCTACCTGTTTCCTGAATTATTTCTTAATAAAAATTTTCTTCAATTGATACTTAATTCCATAGATTAGAATCAGCTACTTATTAAGACATTTTAAAAGTTATACCAGTCCCTAAAAATAATGCTTTTTTTATAGAAAACTTCAGTTATTAAGTAATAAGTAAGGTTTAGTAATGTTTTTAGCAATTATTTGTATGAAGTAAAGATATCTTATTCTTTATTTACCTAGGACCTGCGGACGTTGCATGTAACATCCCTATTAATCCCTGCTCTCAAGAAGATGTAGCAAAAATGCGTGAGATTTGGCATTACTTTGTCTCTATAAATTTTAGCGTGGAAACAATGTAATATTAAAACTATTATCATTTTTATTGTAGCTCTTAGATTAGGGTTGCTGAGTGGTAATGATTTTTAGATTAAGTATCAACGAAAAACATAAGTTTTTCAATTTTACCTTCAGCTACTTACTATTACATTTGAGCAACTTTCTCAGATTAAGTACCTAGTCATAAATAAAATTAACTTTGAAGAGGAGGAGTCCCATAGGAGAATTGTCATATGTGCGAGGTACAGGAGTAAAAATTTGGCCGGGGTTGGCAAAAATTCACTATAGCAGTGGAAGGAAAGGTTAGGATATATCAAAAGCTTAAAACTCAGACAACGTCAGATTTTTCCAACTTCAGTCCTCTCCTAGATAACTAATCGCCTAGATAACTAAATCGCCTAGATAACTAATCGCCTAGATAACTAAATCGCCTAGATAACTAAATCGCCTAGGGCGTGTCATCAATTAAAAAATTGACAAAATGGGTATTGTATGCTCTAGGTCGATGGCGATCGCTATGCTAATAAAATGACAGAAGCTGCCAAATAAATTCCTCCTAGGAAGTTAACCGAACG
>NZ_JAAHGU010000114.1:0-24952 GCF_010692685.1 Okeania sp. SIO2F5
AATAACCATTAATTAATCATTCTAGCAATTGATTAATCCACAATCCAATTCAATCAAAAATATCAAATCATTCGTCACTGTGCAACGCCAAATAATATGGTAGTCCTATATATATTGTATCCTTCATAACAACTGCCAATTGTCCGTTCGCTGGCAGGAGAAACAGTTTATCATTTTCTTTGTGGGTTTAATACCCCACCGTCAACGGGGGTGTTCACGCATTACTTGGGGGAGCGAATCCCCATGTAATTTTCCTCCTGTCTCCAGTATAGCTGTCTCCTGTCTCCTTCTTCAATGTGAGGATATAGAAATTCATTACCCAGATCGAATTATCCCGCTTGAAGTCTGGACTACACCTATTCGGGATGAAACAGACAATATTTCTCAGGCGATCACCGCTGCCATTATTGAAGCTATGTTTAAAGACTGTAAAACAGGTGGGTATAATTTGGAGGGAAGTCAAGCTAATACCCAAGGTTTGACCAATTTAATTTTACTTATAGCTATTGCTTATACAGCTTGATGTTACCATGGTAAATTAATCAAAAAATCTGGGTATCAAAATTACATTTGTAGATTAACAGAACTGGGACGGAAAGATAGAATACATAGCAATTTTTGCCTAGGTATGTATGGTGAATTGTGGGTGATAGCTGGGGAATATTTAGTTTAACTTGTCACAGATATAATCAATTTTAATCTGATGAAAAAGTTGGATGATCAAAGGGGATTAAAAGCTCTGTCAATTTGAAATAATATTTAATTATTTACCCGAAACGTCTTACCATTCATCTGATTATTTAAAAAAATTTAATTGACTTACATAAATGTTCTGAGAACAGTTGACTTGAAAAATAAATCAACTTACTGTGATGGTGTGGATGAGCGATCGCTTACCTACCACCCTTACCAATAATGATGATTATGATCACAAATTATCTCAATTTTTCACACTCGCCTATAGCCTTTAAACCCTTATTTAACAATGTTTTTGAAGTGTTTTTCACCCCGTGAGGCTATAGATACTCATCATAGCTTTTACAGCGTATTTCATATTAGTGAGGTACACCAGTCGCGGGCAAAGTGCCCGCAATACAAACACTTTAGCGAATAATTAATAATTAATAATTAATAATTAAATAATTCTGGTTTAAAGTCTCCCCTTTGAAGGGGAAAAAAGCGGTTGAGGGATGGCGAGGTCCCCTCGCCATATCCAATCGACCAAGAGAAGAAATAATATCAAATCCGTTTAATTGGACATAAAAAAAATCTTCAATCGCCATAACTACGTTTATCTTTGTAATTCTTTCTCCTCCTGACTCCTGAGGACTGACTCCTGACTCCTCCTAACTTAACCATTCTATGGCTGTTTAACCGGATTTGATATAATATTTCCTTATATTCAATTCCGTAACGGTTTTAACCAGAGGTAATTATCAATTATCCATATCAATTATCAATTAATTAACATTCATCTTTGTACCTCATTTACCTTCAATCTACTATAAATTCCTAAACTCG
Organism: Okeania sp. SIO2F5; assembly: GCF_010692685.1. Lineage (NCBI taxonomy): Bacteria > Bacillati > Cyanobacteriota > Cyanophyceae > Oscillatoriales > Microcoleaceae > Okeania > Okeania sp. SIO2F5. The sequence goes on from NZ_JAAHGU010000114.1 coordinate 1,522, forward strand.
ATTATAGCTATTCTCCCCCTGATTAATTTTATTAATAAACCACATTGGCATTAACCCAATCCATTTTTCTTGAATAACTCCATCTTTCAAAACAACTGCTGTAGGTACTACCTCTATCTTCAATTTTTTATACAACCTTTTATCTACTGCAACAACGGGAAAATTCAAAAAATAACTATCTACAAAATATTGACCTTTTTGAATATCATCAGTATCGATTAATCCAACTATGGCTGGTAAATCATCTTGCCATTGCACTAACTTCAACACACCTAACCAATGCTTACATTGAGAACATTCAGGACTCATAAATACCACAATTACAGACCCATACATTAGAGATGTTGAATCTTCTCCGAGCCATTCTACTTGCCATTTTCTATTTTCTTGTAACGGAGTAAAATCAAGATACGGACGACCATTTTCTTGCATATATTCTAGGGAGCCAGCAGCTAAAGCATAGCTAGTTATAAAAGTTATTAATACTACCAGCCATTGCCACAAAACAGTAGATTTATATTGACCAAAAAATTCAGCAAATATTAATAGAAAAATATAAATAGCATTGAGAATTAAACTTTGGGTAGGAGTAATTTCTAGCCAACCATTATAACAACCACAATCTTCAGTTATACCAGTTGATGTACTCCAGTAAGTAAGCATTGATAAACTAAGTAATAATAAAATACTTACTGGCATGATTATTGTAGGTAAAACTCTTAAGATTAAAGCAACTCCTAAAGCTGATTCAATAGCAGTAAATGTGAGGGAAATAGGTATAATTAATTGAGGATTTATTAAATCTAGTTTGGCAATATGTTGGATAAATTTCCAAGGTTCTATAATTTTGGCAATACCAGTTAATAGGAAAATACTACCTACTATAGTTGAGGCGGTAAAAGCTAACGTAAATAATATCATATTCTAGATTTTTTTTGCTACTAAGGTTGATGTTTTGCTAAATAATGATTGCTATCATTGTATAATAACAATAGTTTGGAGCAAAACAGCAATTACAGGACTTACGCACGGAGACAAATAGACTGAGGGCGAATGGCATTTGCTAACGCCAAGCTGCGCTAACGCCCCTACATATGGTGTTTTTAAGGTAAATTTGCGTAAGTCCTAATTATGTCTACATCACCAACAAAAAATAAAATTAATTATTATCCATAAATTATTAATTATTTCTCCCTATTCCCTATTCCCTATTCCCTGTTCCCTGTTCCCTATTCCCTATTCCCTGTTCCCTGTTCCCTGTTCCCTATTCCCTATTCCCTGTTCCCTGTTCCCTGTTCCCTGCTATACTATGAATCAAGACCTAAACCGACAAAAGACACAAGAAGCACTAATAGAATTAGCATCAGTGCTGCAACCGGAATTCAGTCAAATACCCCAAACAGGTACTCCCCTATTAATTGCTTTCGGTATAGTAACCAAAGCATTAGGCATAACCGTTAATTATACACCAAAAATAGAAACCGAAGAAACAGAAGCAGGATGGGAAGACCCCATAGAAGCGATCGCTAGTACCTCCCACATTCGCACCCGTCGCGTCACCCTCACAAATAAATGGTGGCAACAAGACTGCGGACCTCTATTAGCATACAACGAAGTCAAAAATCGACCAGTTGCCCTACTAAAAGCAGCAAACTATGAAATTTTTGACCCCATAGAATTTACCCGCATTCCACTCAACCAGACTACAGCTCAAGAATTAGCATCAATAGCTTACACCTTTTACCGCCCTTTTCCCAATAGAGATATTTTAGCCTTCGACATCTTCAAATTAGCTTTTAGAGGTCGATTTAAAGATTTACTAATAGTTGCTACCACTGGAATCATAGCTACCTTATTAGGAATGTTGACACCAGTAGCTACAGGCATCATTATTGATAACGCTATTCCCGATGCCAACGAAAAATTATTAATAGAAATCGGTTTGGGTTTGTTAGCAGCGAGTTTTGGAGTCAGCATATTTCAATTAACTCGTGGTTTTGTCACTCTCAGATTAAAAACCATATCTAGCTCCACCATTCAAGCAGCAATATGGGATCGACTCCTCAAACTTACACCAGCCTTTTTTCGCGAATATTCCACAGGAGACTTAGAAAACCGTGTTTCAGCTATCAGTCAAATTCGCGATCAACTCACTAGCACTATCCTCACAACAATATTCACCAGCTTTTTCTCCCTACTGAATTTAGTATTACTATTCATCTATAGTTTTCCCCTTGCTCTCATCGCTTTTGCCATCGCTTGTCTCACTATTCTTGTCACCTTATGGTCAGGAGCGATCGCCCGTCGCAAGTTACGCTCCTTTCAAGAAATATCAGGAGAAATATTCGGTTTGACAGTGCAACTCATTGGTGGAGTCTCAAAACTACGAGTTGGTGGTGCCGAAGAACGTGCTTTTGCTTACTGGGCAAAAAAATACAGCCAACAAACAAGACTAATGCTCGGCAACCAGCTCATTGAAGACCTAGTTACTGCCTTCAACACAGCTCTACCAACTGTAAGTTCTATTCTACTGTTTACATTAACTGTTTATTTAATTCAAACACAGGAAACAGGTTTATCCATAGGAAAATTTCTAGCTTTTAACACTGCATTCGGTACATTTATTAGTGGAGCGACAAACTTAAGCAAAACGATCGTCAATATTATAGAAATCACAATATTATGGGAACGCGCTCAACCTATTTTAGCAGCAACACCGGAAGTAGACATCAACAAATCTGACCCAGGGCAACTTTCCGGTAGGATAAAACTAGATCGTCTTAGTTTTAGATACCGTTCAGATACTCCACTTATTATTAATGATATTACCATTGAAGCAGAAGCAGGAGAATTTATTGCTCTTGTCGGACCTTCTGGCAGTGGGAAATCAACTATTGTACGGTTACTATTAGGATTTGAAACACCAGTAGCAGGAACTATTTATTATGATGGACGCGACTTATCAACCTTGGATGTATCAAGAGTGCGACGACAGTTAGGGGTAGTGTTGCAGAATGTACGACTCAATAGTGCTTCTATTTTTGAGAATATTGCTTGCGGGGCGTTAGTAACGTTGGATGACGCTTGGGAAGCGGCTGAAATGGCGGGTTTTGCAGATGATATCGAAGAAATGCCAATGGAAATGAATACTATTGTGTCTGAGGGAGGGGGAAATTTATCTGGTGGGCAAAGGCAACGGTTATTAATTGCACGAGCGTTGGTTTTGAAACCCAGAATTTTGATTTTTGATGAGGCGACAAGTGCTTTAGATAATCGTACTCAAGCTATAGTAACTGAGAGTTTAGAGCAGTTGGGGGTAACTAGGATAGTTATTGCTCATAGGTTGAGTACAATTCGTAATGCTAACCGAATTTATGTTTTGCAAGGGGGAAAAGTTATACAGCATGGGAGTTTTGCAGAATTAGCTAGTCAAGATGGGTTGTTTGCTAATTTGATGGCACGACAGATGTAATAGAGTTGTTGAGAAATGTGGAATGGGCATCTTGCCCGTTCCTGATATTTTTTTGGCAGGCAGGAAGAGCGATCGGCGAATTTGGTATCTCTAAAAATTTAGGCGATCGCTCTTATTACTTAACTTAAGCATATATCTTTATCCTCAATCGAAAAACAAATGACACAGATTTTAGTATTTCATATTAGGATTAGGAAATACGGCTGTATTTAAACTTGTGCCTGAATATTTTCCTGAAGATGTTGCTACAATTATAAGATCAGTTGGTGCAGCAGGAGGATTAGGAGGATTTTTTCCCCCATTCAATTAGGTCTGCTCAAAGATTATTTAGGTAGCTACGCCTTGGGCTTTTTTCTCTTTAGCCTTTTTGGCTGAGGTTGCTTAATTATTTTTGAAAAAACATTGATTCAAGTAAGACAACTGAGTCTTTAGGCTCAATAAAAAGGAGTTTAATTCATGACAAAAACTACTTCAGATATCACAACTGAAAAACCTCTAAATTTCTTATCTCTGATTTTTGCCCCTAATCAAGATTCCAATCTGATATTTCAAATAGGATGGACGTTTTTACGGGTGATTTCTGGGGTGATGATAATTCATAATGGTTTTCACAAGCTTGCTGATGTTGAGGGTTTTGCATCTTATGTCGTTTCTGAGACACTAGGTTTTCCATTCCCAACATTTCTAACCTACTGTGCCGCCTATACTCAAATAGTCGGAGCAATACTGCTAATTTTGGGACTACTGACACGACCTGCGGCGATCGCTTTGTTATTTGTAATGATAGTAGCCATAGATTTTCATCTGCACGAAGATGGATTTGTAATCTCTTCTTTTGAGACAGCATCACTCTACGCAACTATATATTTATTCTTTGTTTTTAATGGTGGCGGTTCATTTTCTCTCGATCGCCTAATTGCCCAAAAAGTAGGTAAATCTGATTAGAAATATTTAGGGTTTGCGTATGGAAAGTCTTTTTGGTGGGGTAGGAGACAGGAGACAGGAGACAGGAGGAACGGGTATGGGAGCGAGGAGGTAGGAGCAAGAATTATCTCTAAATTTTTCTGCCATAATCATCGCAAAATACTAGCATGCATGAGCTTTTTCCACTGAAAAACTGGTACTTTTTTCAAAAAAAAAACGCTAAAATCTTTATCTGTCAATACTTTTAAAGGTTTTAGCCTTTTTATACCAATTTGAAAAAAGAATGCTATGCTTCCGATGCGACTTCAGCTATTAAGTAATAATCACGATTCAGCAATGTTTATGACAATTATCGGTATTAAACAAGAATATCTTATATCTTTTAACCCTACTCCCTACTCCCTACTCCCTACTCCCTACTCCCTACTCCCTACTCCCTACTCCCTACTTTCAAGGAAATGTAGCAAGACTTTTGATAAATGGTATTAGATATTGAAAAAGTACCTGGTTTTCAGCTCTTTATGCTCAAAAAGGAGCGCATTTTTGCTGCTGAGTTGGGAAAAAAATTCTCCCCTACTCCCCTACTCCCTCGCTACCCTACTCCTTAAGAAAGACTTTTTCAACAAACCCTAATTACTCATAAACTCTACCTCTCCATTTTTTAGGAGTTTTCATAGCAGATAAAAATATCCGCAAAACTGCCAAAGGATCTGCTAAAGGAGATAACCAAAATAACCAACCAACTTTAGCTTTACTCAAGTCATAAGCAGGAGCGATCGCTAATAACAAAGCAAATCTAATTAATAGTAAAAATAAATTTAATCCAAACAATAAAAACCTGGAAGATAAAGAAACATCAACAGACAAACTAAACAATAAATAACTCAAAACTATCAACAAAGGTAAACCCTGCGTAGCTGACAATAACCAAAGGTCACTCCAAACTTGAGCAGTAGGGGAAGCATCCTTAAGGTCAAGCGATCGCCCCCACTCCTGCCAAGTTTCTGCCATACCCTCATACATCCTGACCTGCAAAACCTTCGCCCCATCCAAAAACCCCACCTTAAAACCTTGGGCAGCAATATTTCTAGCCAGAGTTACATCATCACAAAAAGAACCCTTAGCACTGCTATAACCCCCCACCTCTGACAACACCGAGCGCCGACACAGAAAACACTGACCATTGGCCATAACTCGTTCTGGCGTTTGTGCCCCCGTGCCAGTTGGTCCAAATCTATAGACTAACGTGATGAGTAAAGCAGGTTGTAGCCACAGTTCTCCTGGATATTTCAGAATAAATTGTGGCGACAACGAAATCAGGTCATAGTTTTCAGCTTCTGCCTTTTTGACCAAACTAGCGACCAACCCAGGGTTTGGTTGAATATCTGCATCTACCCCGAGAAACCATTCACTCTCTGGAGAGCTTTTCAAAAAGCCTGTATGCAATGCCCAAGGACGACCTACCCATCCAGAAGGCAAAGGATCATCCGTAATTAAGCGAAATCTTGGGTCTGTTTCTGCCTTAGTCTTGACTATATATTGGGTATCATCTACCGAATTACTATCAACGACAATAAATTCCCGCACTTCATAACTTTGCCTACTCAACCCCAGCAAACAGGGAGTAATGCGAGTCGCCTCATTGAGAGTCGGTATGACAACAGTTACTTTACCTACTAATTCTGGTGTGGGTGAGTCAGGTTTTAATGGTGGTTGGCGAGTAGGACCTTTAATCAGACGCGATAGTAAGATAGCTGTTGCTGGTAGTTGCAACAGTAGAATGACAAAAAAAAAGGCTTCAGGCATGATTTTGGATTCTATTGGGCAGTATTTTAGATTTTATATTATAGCAATGAGCGCTGGTATATTTACAAATTACAGGAGAGGCCAAATAGCTAAAAGTCTTATATTATCGGCAATTTATTCCCCCAGATGAGCTGTTGCCTGCGCACAGCGCTATATCTCTCAAACAAAGCCAAGAATCTATTTTTTCAAATACCCTTGCCCCTGGTGTTCTCTCTAAAATCTAAAACTGATATAACTTTTGAGTTATTTAATAGCCATTTTTACCTGTTTCACAGGTACTTTTACCTCATCATCACTTACAGCGTTATTGAAGAACATATCCACTTCACTCAATTGATTAGCTGGAGATATCCACCACAGGGCGATCGCTGGAATTACTCCTAGCAGGACACTCAAACAAGTGGGTAATAAGAATCTAGCATCTAAGGCAACTACAGTAATTGTTGCTCCAAAAGCAAAGTTAACTAAATAGGTAATGAGTGGCAGATTTAACTGTTGGCGGGACAATGAAATTGTTTTCTTACGCCAAAACCAAGCAGCTACAGACATATATATTGCACCTGTACCTACCCATCCCAATAAGTTGCGGTAAGGCATACCAAAGAAAGAGCCTTCCTCTTGAAATGTCCAAAACGGAAATGGTGCCTGACTCATGGCTGGGTCAAGGACTAAGTCCCAAGCTGTTAGAAGCATTGCTCCTGTAGCGATCGCTCCTACATGACGCAACCAAGAGCTAGAACTCTTAACCTGTAAACTACAACGAGCTAGTAAATAGCAAACTAATCCCATATAAAACCAAGATAAGGGAATTGTAAAAGGTACTAGACCTGCAATTTTGTATCCTAAGCCACTCAGGTAAGCATAATCCCCAAAAGGAAAACCCGTGCTCGTGCCCAATAGTTCGCTACTCAAAGATAGAAACACAGAAGGCAGCATAAAAGCCAGGGTTGTACCTATTCCCAAATTCCTCATGCTATACAAGGCAACTGCTAATGCTCCAAAGATAATATAAGTTGCTCCTCCACCTGCCATACTCCATTGGAAGGCAGTTTGTCCTACCGGAGGCAAGCTGATAATAATTTCAGGATTAGGTAAAACTATTAACAGACCTGCTAGTCCAAAAACTGTTGACAAGATATGTACAAGTAATAGATAGCGTTCGGCAATCATAAGTTGCTTCATAGAAGTCCTATTTCTGAGTTCAAAAATCAGTAAATTTCTAGTTTTGTGTTCTTGCGCAAATCCTCCAAATCTATTCTGTGTATCAGCAACAGAAAGTTGGAAGTATTTTTGCTGAGTGGGACTAATTTTTTCTAGAAACCAATCCAGCAAGACACTATCTATTAGTTTACAAATCTTTACAAGAAAAAGAACCCCAATAACTTATATCTTTTGTTTTACTTTGTATTTTTAAAATTTGTTTTAATAAGTTCTCAGAAATTGAAGGTATGTTTTTTTATCATAAAGTATGATATATGTCAATATTTGTGGCGACCATAGTCGTCTGAATCAACATAGTACAATGCGGTGGAAATAGCCCAGTATAGTGCTACGCGCAAGTCAGAAGTTAGAAGTTAGAAGTAATCCCTGACTGAATTTTCTGAATCAACATAGTGCAATGCAGTGGAAATACCCCAGTATAGCGCTACGCGCAAGTCAGAAGTCAGAAGTAATCCCTGACTAAATTTGAGGATTTATCAATGTCCTAACCTATTTGCGTAGTGCTATAGTTAAAAAATCTTGAAGAAGTAGTCAGGAAGAAATCAGTAGAATCATTTCTGATGAGGATTTTCAAATAGATCAACTACACTGGCCAAAGCATTATTCTACTCCCTACTCCATCAGGACGTTGCATGCAACTACTACCTACTCCCTAAGCATAAAGAATTTTGTAGTCTACTTATAGCAGTCGCCATTACTGTATTTGAAATATCAAAAGCTTAAAACTCAGACAAAGCAATATTTTTCTTCTTCCTTGTGCCTTCTGCTATAAATGAAAAGCGCTATAAACCCATCAGGGAAAAGATGAACGATAAATATAAATGCTTTTTCATACACTTGTTTTTAAACTATTCCCTGTTTCTAAGCTTATGCAAAAAGTCTCCTCTAAAATAAGCTGAATTTTCAAATAAGATTAAGGAAATTATATTAAGCAATACCAATTCACTTTAGAGATGTCACAAATAGTTTCAAATCTTAGATGTGAAATAATTTCCTGAAATTATTGTAGTGTCAAAGTTTTAAGCTTGTAAAATCTTATTTTTAACTTTTGACTTTTGACTTCTGTGAAGCGGTATAAACTTAGTTCAAATAAATATTAACAGGAGATTAAGTGATTATAGAAATTTTCACAACAGGAATTATAGTCTTAACTATACTTCTAAGTTTAGGCTGGTTAGCACTAGAATTACAATATCGTAGTCGTCCAGGAAATGCTTTAGAATTAACCTCTGGAGAATGGCATTTAGCAGTTGCAGAACCAGAAAATTACCTATTAGTGGGTGAAATGGAATTATGCAACTGTACCAAAAGCTTAGAAATTATGGTGCCAGAAATACAAGCAGAAGTAAAACTGCTGTCTGGTGCAAGTTTAGAAAAAGTAAATTATCAAACTCGAATTATTCCTTTCCATGAAGATGCCCCAGCTAGAGCTGATGATTATTGGTTTGCTTATATCGTTAAAGTAGGAAAAAAGACAAAACTGAAAATATCAATTGATATTCGTGGGGAAAATTTAGACCAACTAAAGTCAGCTTGGATTAAAGTCAATTATATTACCTATGGACCTCAAGGCCGCATTCCCAAGGTTCGTCATATTGTAGTGCCTCTCAAATTTCCCGATCCTAAAGCTACTCCAAATCAGCGAGAAGCACAAAATGCAACAGTATTTCCCATTCGCACTCACTTATTAACTGAATTAGACGATCCCATAGAAATTGTCAAACGTTATGTCGTTCCTCATGCTCAACCAGGGGACATAGTGACCATAGGTGAAACACCCCTGGCCTTAATGCAAGGTCGTTTTCGTCACCCTACTGACGTGAAACCTGGATGGGTAGCCAAACGTATATGTTACTTCTTTCTACCCACTTCAAGTCTGGCAACAGCTTGTGGGATGCAAACTCTCGTAGATATTGTTGGACCAGTCAAAGTCTTGATGGCCTTTTTCGGAGGTTCCATAGCCAAATTATTAGGCAAACCCGGTATGTTCTACCAATTTGCAGGAGAACAAGCCAGACTAATAGATGATGTTACTGGAACTTTACCTCCTTATGACCAATTTATAGTTTTAGGTCCAGAAAATCCTCAAAAATTAGTAGAACAAATACAAAAAGCAACTGGTCTGGGTGCAGCAATAGTAGATGTTAACGATTTGAAAGCAGTTAAAATATTAGCAGCAACCTCTAACGTATCTACTTCTTTATTAGAGGAAGCTTTAAGAAGTAATCCCGCAGGAAACGCGGATGAACAAACCCCAGTAGTTTTAATCAGGTCATCATCATCATAAAACAAGAAGTTGATGGAAATGAAGGCTAAAAAAGTGAAGATTACTGGAATGAGCAAGATATAAAGTATTACTAATGCTTATATAGCTAATCTTAAACAACTATAAACTCACGCCCATTTTAGTCATTCAAATAATTTTGAATGACTAAAAACTAATTTAGCCAAATTTCCAGCTCCACAAAAATCAAAACTTTATTTGATATCAGCACCTAAAAATCTAGAAGAAAAAATAATGAAACCTTTAACCCGCCAAAACAAAAGTCAGGTGGTCATCCGTCCCCTAGAGTACCGCGACCTAGAAGCTATCAAGAACCTATGTAGGGAAACTCCAGAGGTACAACACAACCATCGAGATGTTACCTTTAACCTCTCTCCTATTAGCTTAAGCCAGAAATTACCACAAATTAGTCGTTGGTACTGGCCTATAAAATTATTGAGCCTTTTCCCTAATCCCTGCAAATATTTGTTAATTTCCTATGTTGCAGAAGTAGATGGACAAATTAAAGGGGCAATCCAGGTCTCTCCTAGCAACCGCACTCGCAGCAGTTGGCGGGTAGAAGGAATAGTTACGGAAGAAACAGGGACTAACAGAGGAATAGGTTCTCAACTATTACGATACTGCTTTGAGAAAATTTGGGAAGCACGCACATGGTTATTGGAAGTTAATGTTAACGATCAAGAGACGATGGCCCTTTATCGCCAAAATGGTTTTCAGCCATTAGCTCAAATTACTTATTGGACAATTACTCCCCAACAATTACAAGAGTTAGCCATTTCTCAGCCAAATTTACCAAACTTACTACCTGTGAGTAATGCTGATGCTCAGTTGCTCTATCAATTGGACACAGCATCTATGCCTCCTCTAGTACGGCAAGTATTCGACCGCCATATCCCAGATTTTAAAACTGGCTTTGTTAGTAGTTTAATAGAGGGAGTAAGGCAATGGCTAAATCATAATGAATTGGTTAGTGGGTATGTATTTGAACCCCAACGTAAGGCAGCGATCGGCTACTTTCAAGTACAATTATGTCGTGATGGTACACAACCACATATAGCTCAATTAACTGTACATCCAGCTTATACTTGGTTGTATCCAGAGTTATTATCTCAAATGGCAACGTTGGCTCAAGATTTTCCCGATCAATCTCTACAACTTGCTTCTGTTGATTATCAACCTGAACGTGAAGCATATTTAGAAAAGATAAAAGCTCAACAAATTGAACATTCTTTGTTGATGTCTCGTTCTGTTTGGCATAAACTTCGAGAGTCTAAGTCTGTTATTTCTGACCTCCAGTTTTCGGAAGTTCTTCAAGGTCTGCAACCAGTTCGTAAACCAGTTCCTAGTCGTAGTTCTTTGTTGAAAATGATGCAAAATAAACATGGTAAAAGTAATAATTCTCAGTTGAAAACTAATCATAATAATTATTATTGGGAAGCTACAAATGAGCAAGTAAATTCTCCATCGCCAACTATTTCTCCTAATTTAACAAGTGGAGAGGAAGATGATAATGGAAAATCTCAGAAATGAGGAATTACTTGTGTCTAATTAATATTAATAGACATCTCCAACAATTAAATATATAGCAGTTTGTTTTGGTATATTTACAACTAAAATCTATGAGTTATTATCAAAAGTTGTTATAGATAAAATCTGTAACTAGACGAGTGCAAACTGCTATAAAATCAATTATTATCTATAAGTTAAATTATCAATTGCCGAAAAATTGTGGGTATGCGCCTCCCTTTTTAAAGGGATAAAAAAAGAGACTATTCTTTATGTCAAGCCTACTTATTGCAAAGGTACTGAAGTCCGCAGTTCCTCCGTTAGGAGGCTAATTGATTACTTATAATAGTGAAGTTTTCTCAGCAAATAATTAATAATTTCCAGCTTGAAGTCTTTCGGCACCAGGAGAAAAATAATTTAAGCATTCAGCTATTAGCTTTCAGCTGTCAGCTATCATGAGGCAATTTCAATCAAAATAGACTGTTTCAGCCAGCTTTTATAGTAAAATTTAATTCTGACTCAATTAGTAAAGATTTTATCTAGAACTAAAAAAAAAGCAATAGCTGATGGCTAATAACTAACGGCTGAATGCTTACAAAAGAAAATTAAAATTATTTTGGTCAATCCTATCTGTTTTTCATAATAGAAGAGGTAGTTGTTAATTATTAATTATTAATTTTTGAACATCTCCAACTGACCAAGAGAAGGAATTAGAGATGTGTCATAAATCCAAATAATATAAGTAGAAGTAAGGAGTTGAATTTTCAATGCCTCAATCTCGAATTTCAGCCCTGGGTTTAGATGTAGGGAACAAACGTGTGGGGGTTGCAGGATGTGATGGTACTGGTTTAATTGCTACTGGTATTACTACTATTAAACGTACCTCTTTTCAAGAAGATATAGCTCAGTTAAAAATTATTGTCCAAGAACGTCAAGTACAAGTTCTGGTCGTAGGTTTACCATATTCTATGAATGGTTCTATAGGTTTTCAAGCGAAAAAAATACAAAAATATGCTCAAAGATTGTCACAAGCTCTGGCTCTACCTATAGAATATATTGATGAACGTTTGACTTCAGTTCAAGCTGAGGATATGTTGAAAGCTGCAAATATTTCTCCTTCTCAGAATAAACATTTAATTGATAGAAAAGCGGCAGCTTTGATTTTACAGCAATGGCTGGATGAACGTAGAAAACCAAATATTATTTCACAAGTAAATAATTCAATAGAGATAGATATAGAAAAACCTATTACATAGAAGAGAAATAAATTTCAATTGATGTATATAAAAAAATATAATAATATCTATAAATATAGCATTATGCAAGTATATTAAGACTATTTATGAACGCGAAATCTACACATTATCTGACTATTTTTAATTTTTTCAGTCTTTGTTTTACAGCAGATTCCAAGTATATGAATTACAAATATTAACAATTAAATGTTTGTAGCGCGGGCAAGATGCCCGCTAATCGAAAAATTGTTCAGTATTGAAATACATAATACTACTTACAGTTAATTGTATGCAGGTATATGGTAATTATCTAGCAGAATCTAAAAATCTGCCTACTGGTAATCAACAAAAACTCCATCTCTTAGACCTTGTTTGAAGCTTAATGAACAGAATTTATCTATACTTAGATCACTACTAAAGTGAAAAAATCATCAAAATACCCAAAATGTATTCATCCCCAGAATCACAAGAAAATGGACAATCTCCAGAAACTTATGTCACTTTAACTGATGAGGCAGAGCGATCGCTATGTTGTACTGTAGAGTATTCTATGGAGTTAGATAACCAAGAGTATGTAATGTTACTACCAGTAGACTTACCTATAGAAATCTTTACTTGGGCACAAGGAGATTTAGACCAAGCAAGTATTCCTGTAGGTGATGAAATGGAAATTGATCGAATTTTTGATACTGCCAAAGTTGTACTTGAAGAACAAAACCTCACACTTCAAAGAACAGCTATAACTTTAACTGTTACTGGGGAGTTACCAGAATGGGATGAAGATGAACTAGATGAAGTAGATGAAAATGATGAAGAAGGTGAATATTACGAAGAGTTGGCCACTTTTTTATATAAAGACCAGAAATACGCAATATATACACCATTAGATCCATTTTTAATTCCAGCTCGTAAAAGCAATGATGGAAAACTAGAATTGCTTTCAGAAGAAGAGTTTCAGGAAATTCAGCCAATGGTTCAATCAATGCTAGAAGATCAACTTTTCCATGATATGGAATAGACTCTTTGGAATTTTGAGCAAATTAGGGTGATTTAATTAAATATTTAGATCTAAAATTATGCTCTAGAATAACCTAAAGAATCATCTTCGCTACAAACTCAGCTAAGAGAACCTTGAGGATAAAGTATTAACTAATCAAATGAGAAACAGTATTAAACTAATTTCCAATCGTGCCCTATTCTATTTGGCCATTCTGCCTGTAAGCTGTGGTATTTTCGCTTGGCAGGGATGGGCCTGGTGGAGTTGGGTTAGTGGCCCTCTAGTGACAAACACATCATCTACTCAGTCTCCAGAAGAAAATGCTGTAACAATTACAATTCCAGTTGGAACTTATGGTCAACAAATAGGTGAAGATTTAGAAGCTGCTGGTATTATTCGTTCTGCAACAGCTTGGAATTTCTGGGTCAAATGGTTGGGAATACAAAATCCCGATCTAGAATTTAAAGCAGGAACTTATAAATTATCACCGACAGAACCACTCAGCGCGATCGCAGATAAAATTCTAGAGGGAGATGTAGTTAAACTCAGCTATACCATTCGTGAAGGATGGTCAATTCAACAAATGGCTGAATATTTAGAAGCTCAAGGATTTTTTCCTGCTGCTGATTTTATTGCTGCTACTAGAAATATTCCTTATGATAAATTTCCCTGGTTACCAAGTAATATACCTCACTTAGAAGGTTATTTATTCCCAGATACTTATAAGATAGAAGCACAAAAAAATACTCCCGAAGCTATTATTAATCAAATGCTAGGGCAGTTTGAAAAAATTGCATTACCTGTATATCAGAAAAATCTTAATAATGCCGAAAATTTGAACCTCCATGAGTGGGTGACATTGGCGAGTATTGTAGAAAAGGAATCTGTAGTTTCTGAGGAGCGAGGTGTAATTTCCGGTGTATTTAATAATCGTTTGAAGAAAGGTATGAGGTTAGCAGCAGACCCAACAGTGGAATATGGCCTTGGTATCCGTCAAACAAAAGAGAAACCTCTTACCTATAGTCAGGTTGAAACTCCTTCTCCTTATAATACTTATCTTAATATTGGCTTACCACCAACTGCAATTGCTAGTCCTGGTTTAGCAAGTTTAGAAGCAACTCTTAATCCAGATGATACTGAATATTTATATTTTATGGCCAGGTATGATGGTACTCATATTTTCAGTCGTACTGCTGCAGAACATGAGGCTGCTATTGCAGAGGTAGAAAGAATGTTATCATCTCAGTAGCTAGTAGTTTTTTTTATTTTTTTTTGATGAGTAAGAAAGTCAAAATTAGCAGTTTATGAATAAATAACTTTGATGTATTTTATTTATACTGCGCTAATATTTTACTTTTGACTTTTAACTTATTTATTTAAAATTATTGTGATTATAATAAATATTAATTTTATGTCTTGGGGTAAACTTTTACAGCCAAATTTAGTTTTGGGAAACTCAATTTTAAGTCTAACATCGGGAATTATTCAAAAAAATCAAATTAAAGGGTTAGTTTTAGATGTAGATGATACTCTTGTACCAATTCGTGACAGTAACACTTCTCCTGAATTAAGTGAATGGGTAGAAGAAATTAGAACTATCACAAGTCTATGGTTAGTAAGTAATAATCTGAGTCAATATAGAATAAGTCGCATTGCCGAGTCTCTTAATATACCTTATATTGCTGGAGCTGGTAAACCTTCTCGTCGTAAATTAAAAAAAGCTGTTGATGCGATGAATTTACCAGTAGAACAAGTTGCAATGGTAGGCGATCGCTTATTTACTGATGTTTTAGCAGGAAATCGTTTAGGAATGTTTACTATTCTTGTTGAACCTATATCTAATATTGGCTCAGAATTTCCTAATTACGGGGTTCGCTCTTTTGAAATCAGGGTTTCTCAACTTCTAGGAGCATCTTTAAGTATGAGTGCCTATCGTTTAATGCCTGGAAATAAGAAATAATATCAAATCCGGTTAAACACTTATAGATTGGTTAAGTAAGGAGGAGTCAGGAGACAGGAGACAGGAGACAGGAGTTAGGGGAATTTAGAGGAGCTAGGAGTAATAATTGTCCCAAGATTGTTCTGCCCAACTCTTGTGTAAAATACTAACATCCATGAGCGTTTTAGACTGAAACAAGCGCACTGCAATTCGACGCCAAAAAGGCACTTGTCTTTATATGTCAATGCTTTTAGATTTAATCAACAGAGCAATAATTAGGGTTTGCTGAAAAAGTCTTATGGGTGAGGGTGGGAGACAGGAGACAGGAGGCAGGAGACAGGAGGCAGGAGACAGGAGGCAGGAGGCAGGAGAAATGGGGATCAGCGAGGAGGTAGGAGTAACAATTGTAAGAATGATTTTTCTGCCCAACTATGCGCCTAAAATACGCTCCTTTTTGAGCATAAAGAGCTAAAAACTAGGCACTGCAATTCGACCCCAAAAAGACTAAAACCTTTATCTGTAAATACTTTTAGATTTAATCAGCAGAGCAATAATTAACTAGCTATCAGCTTTTAGCAGCTCTGATTGAAATCCCCTTCTAAACGTCAAAAAAAATGAACAAAGCTGAGTGCTGAGTGCTGAACGGTTCTTTAACAATAGGTTAAGGATGATAATTTTAAGATTATTAATATTATTTTGAGGTGGAATTTATTTCTTCTCAAAGCCGTTATTAACGGCTATATTTTTAGTTTTTGACTTCAGCTATTTCTATTATTTGACCATTCCAGTCTTTAACTAATAAATTCAGGGGTCTCTCAATTCTAATTTTGTATTTAATACCTCGCATTTGTACGCGCATTAATATTTGTTCTAAACAATCTTTATCAAAACAAACATGGCGTTGATTATTTTTTGTACCAAGACTTGCTCCACTAATAATATGTACCTGCGTGTTTTTCATCAATTGATACCACAGACCATCTGAAACTCCTGTTCCTTGGTTAGTAGTGCTTGGTCTGGAATAATCACTTGATAGATAAAGTGGATCTATACCTGTTGCACCTAATGTTTGTTCATAATTATAATAATAATGTAAAGGTACTTCTGCTACTGGTAAATCCAGCATTCCTTCATAAAACTGTTGAGCAAGGGCTAAATCTGAAACCATGATTGTGTGAACTTTCGGGGCGCTAGTAAGAAACATCCACATAGCTACAGCATAAGCTGCTAGTAGCATTACCATTATTCCTTGGGTAGAAAATAAACTATCAAGTGGTAGCTCTGGTAAAAAAGCGCCTAAAGTTAACTGGGGGAGTAGAAAAGCCATCATATTTACTACTAAAATCATTTAATCAGATATTAAGAATTACGATTGATTAATTTTTGTGGTCTTAGCATAAACTCTATTTAAGTTTAACCTTACTATTATATTATAGAGTATTCGTAGTACTCAACAGCAAATGCCGTTTCAGTAGCTTCGATATGTAACTAATAGATAGATTGTTTTACACAGCATCTGGTAGTTTTTACTTGTCTTTAGAAGGTAATTTCTTGAGAAGTAATTATGTGGAATATCTTCAAGTCTTTGTCTACGGTACTCTTAAACCAGGAGAGGTAAACTACAAATCCTATTGTGCTGAATATGTTGTGGATGCTTTTCCGGCAATAACTAATGGTCTATTGTATGAACTATCTTTTGGCTATCCAGCGATGACTAGAGGAGATATGAATGTATATGGATTTATCTTATCATTCACAAATCCAGACGTTTTGCTAGATTTGGATCGATTAGAGGATTATCATCCTGAACGCCATCCAACAGAAAACGAGTACCAGAGACAAAAAATTGATACTTTTGGAATTAATGGAGAATACTTATGGACTGTCTGGAGCTACTTAATGTTACCAGAAAAGGTTAATTTATTTGGTGGTAAATTACTGCCTAGTGGATTTTGGACAAACCATTGACGAAGTCAGATAGGGGAGCCGTCGGATTGGCGACGTACATAAGTCAGAAGTCAGAAGTTAACCCACCCCTCGCCCCTCCCCCTCCCAGGAGGGGAAGTAGGGGATTTTGAGTAACCCTACAAAAATATTTTGCCTTAAAAGACGGGGTGAATAACCCAATTATTTTGATAAACCTTTCCACTTCCAAGTATAGTAAAAATTATACATAAATATAGTCATATTAAAGGAATATAATTTGCTAACTACTTGTAATTTTACAATCTTATTATTGATTTTTCACTGGTGAAATTGGAGGTTGAGGAATTTTAAGTACTGGATCGTTTATAGTTAACATCACATTATTAGGATTCACTATTTCTATTACAGGCTCATTTAAAGCAATTTGTACAGTTTCAGAATTAGAATGTTCAGCTAGCTGCAGAATATTAGTCCGACTATTTGAGATTATTCCCGATATAAATGCTATACATAGAGCCGCAATAGCAGTACCACCTAAGACAAATTTCCGTTTTGATCTACGGTCGATTTTATCAAATACTCGATCAACCATTATCTCCACAGGTTCTACTTTTGGAGGTATTGGCATTCTTTGAAATTCAGAATGTAGTTGTAGTAGTCTTTGATAGAGGTGTTTTGCCACTGGATCTGTAGCAAGTAGAACTTCTACTTCTCTACGTTGTGATGGAGTTACTTCACCATCTAAATATGCACTTACTAATTCAAACCTTTCTTGTTCCATCATTTTTTTCCACCCTGAAATTGATTATCTAAGTTATTTGAATTAACATTTTTATTCATAGTCCACACTACATAAAATTTTGATATTTTCTCAGAAAAGCTAATTGAATTATTTTTGTTTTACTCGATTAAATTTGATTAATATTTAGAGATTTATCTTGACTAAATTTCTACTCAAAATCAAATTACTTATTATATGTATATCATTCAAATATCTAGATATTTTTGGAGTTGTAATTGTAATCTTTGCCTAGCTCTAGCAATTCTTGATTTGACAGTACCTAGAGAAACTCCAGTAATTTCTGCAATTTCTTCATAAGATAAACCTTCTATTTCTCTCAAGACAATAGTTACCCTAAAGACTTCTGGTAGTTGAGAGATTGCATCCCTCAGATAATCATAAAATTCTTGTGTACTTAACTCTTCTTCTGGCCCTGGAGTATTTGTAGGAATCTCCCAATCTATAATACCATCATCTAAAGTCAGAGGAGCGTCTAACGATAGAGGAGGGGTAACTCGTTTTCGTTTCCGTAACTCATCATAAAACAGGTTAGTTGTGATACGACTGAGCCAACTCTTAAACTTTACTGGTTCTTGTAACTTTTTAATATTACGGTATACACGAATCCAAACCTCTTGAGCCAAATCTGAGCGGTCTTGCCATTCAGGGGCTAAATGATACAAAATTTTATCTACATGGAGTTGGTATCGATGTAGAAGTTCTGCAAAGATTGCACGATCTGGGCGATGACCTTGTTGGCAGCGCAGTACTAGATCGTAGTTAGAGAGTTTTTCAGGTGGCAATTCCACTTGCGAAAGGGTTTGTTCAACCTTAGACCAGGGTACAAATATATATTGATTCATCAGCGGAACTGGCTCAATAATTTTGTTATTTAGCTCTAGTTCCAATTAGACGAGAAATTTTTTCTAGAGTTCCCAATTATCCACAGTCAAAATTCAAAAGTCAAAATTCAAAAGTCAAAAGTAAGAAAAAAAATTATAGTCGTTAATAGGAATTAATAATTCAGTAAGTATTTATGCTTAATATTTTCCTGAGAATTTAACTTTTGAGAAGTAATTTATACTGTATAAATATTTACCAACAATCAAAAATGTATACTACTTTTGATGTTACAAATTGACGTACCGAATGTGGGATAGTAGCGATCAGGAAATTTGTTAAATAACTTTTTCTCGACTTCCTTTTTTTTCTTTATTTAAATTGATTCTACTCCCAATTCCTGACTCTACTATCTCTATTGCTCTTCACAAGCTCCAATACTGACCCAACTACTTGACCCATCGGCCCAATGTTCTTTTTTCCATATAGGGGCTGTATGTTTCAAAGTATCAATGCCATAACGAGAAGCTTCAAAAGCTTCTGAACGGTGTGGACATCCGACAGCCACTAAAACACTTATTTCACCAATTTTTAAACGTCCCACTCGATGATGAATGACCACGGTCTCGACTTCTGGCCATTGACTACGAATTTCTGTAGAGATTTGCTCAAAAACTTTGATGGCCATAGGTTGATATGCTTGATATTCTAAGGCCACTACAGATTTGCCGTCTGTTTGATTGCGAACCATTCCGCTCATTACTACTACAGCACCATTAGCAGGATTATCCGCTAAAGTGTAGATTTCAGCAATAGATAAAGGAGCTATAGTAATAGCAAAATGATTTTGTTCTGGTTTGAGTTTGGTAGATAAAGGTACTTTTAAAATAGAATTCATAATATCAGTAATAATTTGTTTCCAATCATGTAAAAGCTATATTTATTCTAGCAAAATCTCCATGTTTTCATATCATGTCCGGTAGCATCGGTATTGTAAGCGTGAAGGTAAGGAAGAAGGAAGAAGGAAGAAGGAAGAGGGAAGAGGGAAGAAGGCTTAAAAGCTTGAAAAAACCTAAATTTCCTGTAGATATTTACCCTTGGTTTTACACAAATGATAAAGTGCGGACATGATATCAGGGAATAATTCAGGAGTTAAAGAAAAATCATAAATATTTTTCTTCAGGAGTTATTTATTGCTTCAATTTTGTTTTTTTAGATATTTTTGCTTTCTTCAATAAAGTAATTCTATTTAAAATAATTTAAGTATAATTGTTTATATTCAGCAGTCTATATTGGTATTTATCAACTGAAGCATAATTCAAAAAATCGATAAAGTGCCTTTCTGCAAAAAGAAAATATTGCTGCTATATTATGGCATTTTTTAGAGAATGGTACACATTTATTTCTCCTCTTTGTGTTGCTTATTCCTTATTCTCTAAAATCTGTAATTTTGTACCTCACCAATATAATACTTAACTATATTCAAGATTCTGTTTTGCTTCCACCTAAAAGATATAGTAAAGCCATTCGTACAGCAATACCACTGGTGACTTGTTGAGAAATTAAACTTAACTCAGGGTCATCCATTAAGTCAGAACTAATTTCTACTCCTCGGTTAACAGGTCCAGGATGTAATAATTTGACTCCTGGTTGACAAAGTTTGAGGCGATCGCGTGTAATACCAAATAATTGATGATATTCTCGTAAACTAGGTAATAAAGATTCGCTCATCCTTTCTTTTTGGAGACGTAGGGTCATTACAAAATCAGCTTTTTCTAGAGCTGGTTTAATATCCCAATGTACAAATAATTTACTCGGTCTATTTTTGCCAAATTCGGCGAAATATTTAGGTAGTAAAGTAGGTGTTCCAGCTAAATGTACTTCGGCACCAGAAGCCGTAAAACTCCAAATGTTAGATCGTGCTACTCTAGAGTGGAGAATATCTCCCACAATAGCAATTTTTTTTCCTTCTAAAAGTTCTATTCTAGGTTGAGTTGAGTCTAACAACATACAGATAGTAAATAGGTCAAGTAAAGCTTGAGAAGGGTGTTCATGTTGACCATCTCCAGCATTCAGAATTCGCACTCCAGAACCATTGCGATCCATTTCCGAAGCGATCGCTGCGGGAACTCCAGCATCACGATGTCGAATGACCATCATATCTGTGCCCATTGCTAGATAGGTCATTGCTGTATCCAGAATAGTTTCTCCTTTGCTCAAAGAGGAAGTACCAGGGGCAAAATTTAGAGTATCCGCAGACAAACGTTTCGCAGCTAATTCAAAACTATTGCGGGTGCGTGTAGAAGGTTCAAAGAATAAATTTGCTACTACTAGACCTTGTAATGCAGGTACTTTCTTCATCCGGCGACCTAAAACTTCTTGAAAACTAGCTGCTGTTTGTAGTACAATATTATATTCATTGGGTGTAAATTCTGCTAGAGATAAAATATGACGATGAGTCCAGAGATTTGTAGACATTTTCAATTCAACTTTTGTGAGATGATTATCAGTTAATTAATTGGTTTCGATTAATATTATACGGGTTATAGAGATAGTTTTAGTAAAAAAAATCTGACAAAAAAATAGGAAAACAGTAGCTATCACCTAATTTTTTTTATGAATAATTACCAATATTATTTAGGTGGCTGTTTACCCGATGATGCTTCTAGTTATGTCAGACAAAAGGCTGATGAAGAGCTTGATCAAGGGATTAAAGCAGGTGAATTTTGTTTTGTATTGAACTCTCGACAAATTGGTTTCTGGTAGTACAGATGGGATATTGAGAATTTGGCATTTTGAAGGTACTTTGCTCAAAAGTTTGAATACTCATGAGGCTAATGTTTTAAGTGTGAGTTTTAGTCCTGATGACAAAGTGTTAGCTTCTGCTGCTTCTGATGGCAAAATTATTTTATGGAATTTGAATCTGGATAATTTGTTGATAGAAACTTGTCAACAGGTATATGATTATTTGCAAACTAATCCTAATGTGAGTGAGAGCGATCGACTTATATCATGTCCGTTTGAATAATTAGACTTTGGTGGAAGGAAGGCAGGAGGCAGGAGGCTTTAGTTATCTAGGATAGCAGGAGGTAGAAGGTTTTCTCAAGAGTGTCACCTTAATTTTATACACGCTCCGATGCTACCGGACATAATATTATTTGTGAAATCTAACTTGACATTAATTTTGCTGACTTCTGACTTGCGCATAGCGCTATAACTAATTATCCACACTTGATATGACAAATGAATCTCCAGACAGTGGTTTCCATATTTTTATCATTTTTCTTTGCAGCTTTTCTCAAAGGAATTACAGGATTAGGTTTTTCAACTATATGTTTGCCTACTATGGCAACCTTTCTCGATCCGAAAATAGCTATACCTTTAGTTATTGTACCTTCCCTCTCAAGTAACCTCCTAGTGATGGCACAAACTGGAAAGTTTCAAGATGCACTTAGTAATTTTTGGCCTATCTATGTCTCCACTTTCCCAGGGTTACTTCTGGGGGTATACGTTCTCAATTCTATAGAAGGTACAATTAGTCGAGCTATTCTAGGAGCTATTTTATTTTTCTATGCTCTATGGGCATTGCGCTCAAAATCTATTATCCTTTCTGAGAAAATGAGAACATGGCTGACTGTTCCTGTAGGATTGACAACAGGAGTAATAAATGGTATCACCGGTTCTCAGATTATGCCTATTTTGCCATTCTTACTCGCTTTAGACCTAAATAAAGAAACTTTTGTACAAGCGATCAATCTTTCTTTTACCCTTTCAAGTATGATGATGCTGTTTCTACTGGGCAAAATTGGATTGCTGCAGCCATCTTTGTTAGGTATTGCTGTAGTGGGTATTTTGCCTGTTGCTATAGGTATCAATCTTGGTAGTAGGTTGAGAAAAAGGTTGCCAGAAGAGAAATTTTGCACGGTGGTTTTGTTGTTTTTGTTGGTCGTTGGTTTAAGTTTGATTATTCGGTCTGTGGTTATTTAGCTATTCAGAAGATGCGTTGCATTTTATATTAGTGACGATAGAAAACATATCCTACAATTTCAAACAATTATCCCAATTTTTAAAGATTCAGTAAAGTTCCGGAAAAAGAGTTGACATTTAGGAAAAATTGATGTTAACTACAAATACTTTAATATGAAGATTCAGTAAATTTTTGCATGATTTTTGACGGTTTTATGAAGATTCAGTAAATTTTTGAATAAACACTTGCTATTGTCAGAATCTCTGTGTCAATATATTTACAGGTAAACACAAATATTTTATTCACAACAAAGTTAAACAAATATCCATCAAAGGAGCAGAATAATTATGAATACTAAGACTCAAGTATCCAAAAAAAAATTTTTTAACTTTTTACGGTCGTAGACGGCTTTGTTGCATGAAAGTAGCGATCGCCAAAAACTCCCTTAGTTGGAAGTTAACTAGATTTCTACTTTGTAGCTCTGGGGTTTACCATTTTGAATCATCACGTTGAGTATGGAACATTGTATGAAT
>NZ_JAAHGU010000115.1:0-24581 GCF_010692685.1 Okeania sp. SIO2F5
CGTTAAAACAGCTAGCTCAAAATTTAGAGTCTAGCAGTTCCGCTTTATCCCGTGGTTTTAAGGAGTTATTTGGCATGAGTCCGATGCGTTATCTCAAGGTGCGAAGACTCAATGCATTGCGACAACGCCTGAAGGTAAGCGATCCGGAGAACTCTACTATAACTACGCTTGCAGGTCAATTTGGGTTCTGGAGTGCAGGTCATTTTGCTAGAGATTACAAAGCTATGTTTGGGGAGTTGCCTTCAGAGACGTTGCGAAAGAAAGCATAGAGAGTGAAAAATCAGGGGAGATGACAGTGGTCTATTGTGTTACTTTACAGCAGTTTTAATTTCGGTAGACCACAGTAGGGACTAACCATGGCTAGTCCCTACAAGGTTTTTTGTTGTGCCGATGTGGTTCATCAACCTGAAAAGCGCTGTAAGCTAAACTTTTAAAGAAAAAATGTGATAATTTTTCTGTGGATGTTGGGAAAGTTCATAATTTATTTACACACTTGGAAAATAGGTCGAATTATTTTTGAGAGAAACTGTATAACCGGATTCTATATAACCACAAAATATAGTAGGGGTTAACGGCCGTTAACCCCTACAAATGGTGTATAATATCATGTTCGGTTGAATAGTTATAATTAGGATTATAGATAGAAGAGATATCTCAAACCCCTGAGATTGCTTTCCTTACGGAATGCTACGCAAACCTTCCACTCCGTTCCAGTCGCAATGACTTTATTATAAGTGATTATCCGAACATGAATTTTGTCAAATGCAACGCAAGTGTAGCGACAATAAATGCCTTCGCGTACAAGTTAAATCTGAGTCAAAATGTAAAGCAAAGTGAATAAAACAATCCAGATAATATCAACAAAGTGCCAATATATTTCTGCCATCTCAATACCAACGTGCTTTTCTCCATTGTAATGACCAGCACGACGAGAACGCCACAATACACCTAGAATAAGTAGCACACCAACAAAAACGTGGAGACCGTGGAAACCAGTCATCACATAAAAACAATTGGAAAACACATTAGTAGTCAGACCATAACCTAAAGTCATGTACTCATAAACCTGACCACCCAAAAAGATAATACCCATGATTGCCGTAACTACATACCATAGACGCATTCCTGAGATATTGTTCTTTTTGATAGCAGTATCGCCTTTGTGAATCACAAAACTACTGGAAACCAGAATAATAGTGTTGATGGTTGGCAATAACAACTCTACCTCTGTTTCTTCAGGAGGCCAAACCCCGGCATTTGCTCGGTAAATTAAATAAGCAGCAAATAGTCCCCCAAACATCAAAGATTCAGAAGCAAGAAATGTGATTAATCCAAAAACTCGTAAATCCTGATGCTCTTCGTGATGGCCTGCCTCTGCTGACCCAGATTGGACGGAAGTATCAACTAAATTATTAGTTGTTTCAATTGTTGAACCTTGCATAATTTCTTGTACCTAAAATAAAAAAAAATTTCTGAAAGCGGGGGCGGGTTCACTCAGTCGTGGGTGAAACCATTAACTTAACGCGGAACCCGCCCCTACTATTACACTATTTTAGCTGTGTCGGTCTAGTCTAAATTGTTCCCTGGAAAATTAATTCTGAGAATCATCATCAAAAGATGAAGACTGAGCTTCAGATAAAGGCACGCCTGTTTCCTTCGTCTTGAAACTTCCTTTGGAAATTAGCTTGAAGCGCTCTCGAATACCAAGAGTTTTCTTAGAGCCAAAATCATAAGGACCATAAGTAACCACTGGCAACACTTCCCAGTTTTCGATTATAGGAGGTGAGCTAGTTGTCCACTCCAAGGATAAACCACCCCAAGGATTACCATCAGCTTTTGGTCCGTACATCCAGCTCCAAACCATGTTGATGAAGAATGGTATTACAGACAATCCCAAAATAATTGACCCATAAGTACAGATGTGGTTAATAGCTTCAAACTGAGGGTCATACATAGCAATACGACGTGGCATTCCTTGTAAACCCAATTGGTGCATGGGTAAGAAAGTGAGGTTTGTACCAATTAAAGTCAGGACAAAATGAATCCGACCCCAGGTTTCGTTGTACATCCGACCTGTCATTTTGGGGAACCAGTGATAGATACCTGCATACAGACCAAATACTGAACCACCAAATAAAACGTAATGGAAGTGAGCTACTACATAGTAACTGTCATGGACGTGAACGTCGAATGGAGCTGTTCCCATGGTTACACCACTTAGTCCACCCATAACGAACATTGCTAATAGACCAATGGCAAAAAGCATTCCACTTGTATAGCGGATTTTTCCGCCCCAGAGGGTAGCTACCCAACTAAAGATTTTGACCCCGGTGGGAACTGCAACTATTAGGGTTGAGATGGTGAAGAACATCCGCATCCAAGGAGGAGTTCCACTGGTGAACATATGGTGTACCCATACGAACAAACCTACTACACAAATAGCGAGACTGGAGTAAGCGATCGCTTTATAACCAAATATCCCTTTGCGAGCATGAACGGGAATGACCTCTGAGAGAATGCCAAAAATTGGCAGAATCATCAGATAAACTGCGGGGTGAGAATAGAACCAGAATAAGTGCTGGTAGATGATCACATCACCGCCCATCTCTGGTTTAAAGAAGCCGGTGCCAAAGTTGATATCAAATAATAAAAGTACTAAACCTGCTGCTAATACAGGAGTTGAGCATAGCGCCAAAACGGAAGTTGCTAAGATTGCCCAGCAGAATAGAGGTAATTGTTCCCACTTCATACTAGGAACTTTCATTTTGAGGATGGTGACGATAAAGTTTAGCGCACCCATGATGGAGGAAGTTCCCACTAATACAATACAGAGAATCCATAAAGTTTGTCCGATGTTATTAGTAATGATGCTTAATGGGGGATAAGCAGTCCAACCACTTTGCGCGCCACCAAAAGCTAAACTAGCAATTAAGAATGCTCCAGCAACTGGGTTGAGCCAGAAGGCGATCGCATTGAGGTTAGGAAATGCCATGTCTCTCGCTCCCACCATTAGGGGGACTAGATAGTTACCAAAACCTCCAATGGCAGCAGGCACGATCCACAGGAAAATCATAATCGTGCCATGATTTGTCAGGAAGGAGTTGTAAACATTTGGGTCGAGAAAGTCTGCATCTGGTGTGTAGAGTTCTGCACGCATAGCCATGGCCATGAGGCCACCGACGAGATAAAAGATGAAGGCGGTAACCAGATATTGAATGCCGATTACCTTGTGGTCTATGTTATAGCCGAAGTAGTGATACCATTTCCATGCCTCCGGATGTGCTTTTTCCGGTTCTGGTTTGGTTTCTAAAGGAATTTGTGTTTGTGTCATCTGTAAATTATTTTGACAATTACGAATTAATTATTGGGGAGGTTGAACTCATTTTTTTTTACCTTTGGAGCTGACTCCTCCCCAACTTTTCCCCTGTAAGAATAGGGATTTTTGGATTCTCCTGTGAGAAAGTATTAGCTGCTAGTAGTTCTAGTGCAGGATGGCGGAAATAACTGACTGGTTACAAAGTCCTATCAATAAACAAATACAAAACTTTTGACTTTTAACTTCCGCGTAGCGGCACTAGTCTAGTTTGGGTGAATTTGATTTAATGTTTCGGAATCGATACCCATTTCATTAGCATAAGGGCTAAGATACTCCGATTCTGATAAATCAGCAGTATTTACTGCTACAGCTTGATTCAACTGTGGTTGCTCGGCAAAAGTATTTTCTTCTATCCAAGCTTCATACTCTTCTTGAGTTTCAACAACTACTTGTGTTCTCATTGCTCCGTGGTAAGCACCGCAAAGTTCTGCACAATATACTGGATATTCTCCAGTTTTAGTAGCTACGAACCGGAGTTGGGTATCTTTACCAGGAATTGCATCTTGCTTCAAACGGAAAGCAGGTATCCAGAAAGCATGAATCACATCTTGAGCAGAAAGATTGATTTGTATATCCTTGTTGACAGGAATATGGAGTTCTCCTGCTAGAACACCACTTTCGGGATAGGTCATCAGCCATCCATACTGAATTCCTGTAATGTCAACAACTACATCTGCTGGGTTAGCTCCCTCTTCAGGAGTTGCCCCAAAGCCATATTTGCTCACTTCTTTTGTAGCTACTTCCTCTGACTCCATTCCTTCGGCATCTGCTATTAGGGGAGCTGCCAGAGCTGATCCTGACTTCACTGTTTGCAGTTCGGATGAAGAAACATGAGCTACTTTTGTTCCTGCTGGATCGAACCCACCCATCTGTCTATATACATCTACACTGTAGATACCAAGACCAATCACAATGATGGATGGAATTGCAGTCCAAAATATTTCTAATGGTAAATTTTCCCTAAAGGGAGCACCATCGCTATCGTCTCCTTTGGGTTTGCGAAATTTAATTGCAGAGAAGACAATTGTTCCTTCTACAACTAGAAATAAAGCTACTGCTATAGTAAACATGACGTCAAAAAAACCGTCCACCAGAGGAGCTTGTACTGATGCTTGCTCTGGTAATAGACCATGATTTTGACCTAACCACACGCTAATTATGGTGATTATTATACCAACTACTAGGGTGATTACTGAGACTGGTATTTTTTCTTTTTCTTCCATATATTACCTCTTTAATTTGTCTTCCTCCCCCTAGCCTAGGCAGAGGAGTCTTTGACTTTTTGTCATACTCAATTACATAGGTTAAACTAAGCATCTACTTATAAACTAGATATAATTGTTACTATTTATCAAAATTATAGATTATCTTAGTTTTTCATAGATTTCTCTCGAGAGAGTTTATATTATTTTAACTATTGCACTCAAAAATTACCCCACAGTTTGTATAAACAAAGTTAAATTAAATATGTACTCTTAAATTGCATACTTTGATTGATTAATTTATTAGAAATTAAAGAAAAAGTTAAAAATATTTTTTTGGGGAAAATCAGTAACACTGATAACAGTAAGCTGTAAATAAAATTTAAATCAGAAAACTTTCTAAAGCAGAACAAATCTTCAGATAGTATCCCTTATAGTAACAAAAATTAGACACATTAATAATTGTCAGATGTGATGATTATTTCTGAATTTAAGATTCAGTATGTTGTTAATTTAGCAAGATTTTAGATTACAGCTAATAAAAATCTTATGGCCAATTCTGTTTTAAATAACAATACAATTATTTCCTCTCAGTCTCCAGCGCGCGAACGCATTCGTGGTTTGGTTTGGAAACTATGTATAGCAACCCTATTACTAATGGCTATTGGCAGTGCTACCAGAGTTATGAATGCAGGTTTAGCCTGTCCTGATTGGCCGTTGTGTTATGGTAAATTAGTACCAATGGCACAGATGAATCTGCAAGTATTTTTAGAGTGGTTTCACCGACTAGATGCAAGTTTAATCGGTTTTGGCACGATCGCTCTCATGGGTTTATCATGGTGGCATAGACGAGAATTGCCAAGCTGGTTACCTTGGGCATCGACTTTTGCTCTGGGACTAATAGTTTTCCAAGGGGTACTCGGTGGATTAACTGTTACAGAATTATTACGCTTTGATATTGTCACCGCTCACCTTGGTACTGCTTTGCTTTACTTTATGACTCTATTAGTTATAAGTATGTCAATGATGCCTTATAAAGGTACAGGTAATGTTGGTAAACTACCTTGGGTAGGATTAACTGCTGCAATTTTAGTTTATTTACAAAGTTTACTCGGTGGGTTGGTTGCTTCTCAGTGGGCATTGCATCAATGTTTTGGAGTGGCGGAACTTTGTAAAATAATGAATAGTCATATTGCTGGTGTTGTTCCTCCGACTTTAGCAACATTAGCATTGGTAGTAATGGCGTGGCGCACCTCTGCCTTACATCCGCTGCTGCGAAAGTTAGCAAACTGGTCTGGTTTATTAGTATTAGCTCAGATTAGTTTGGGGGTTATGACCTTCCGGTTACGTCTGCAAATTGAGTTATTGACCGTATCTCACCAAGCTGTAGGAGCAGCATTATTAGGAACTTTAGTCGCATTTACTGTTATTGCTTTACGCGATCGACAATTTGCAAAAGCTTAAAAAAGCAGTCAGCAGTCAGCAGTCAGCAGTAAACTTTTAGAAAGGGATTGAAACCTCGTTCTAAACTTTCCGGTTTATAGAACTGGGGATTTAAACCCAGACCTATAAAAGCTGATAGCTGTTTGCGCAGCATTCCGTCAGGAAATGCTAAAAGCTAGTTAATTGTTAACATAGATACAGTAATATAACCCTCTTTTGTGAGTTATTAAATTACAGGACTTACGCAAATTTACCTTGAAAACGCCATCTGTAGGGGCGAATGCCATTTGCTCTCACTCGATTTAGTGTCCGTTTACAGCACTGTCAGCTATCGGTGAGTACAGAACTAGCGGGCAAGATGCCTGCAATACAAGAATTTCACCGTAGATCGTTTGCCCGAAATATGCTGTATAACTATTCAACCGGACTAAATTTTTCAAACTGGCTAACATCACAAATTAACTGGTACTAATATCCGTTTTTATACTGCCCATAAACTTTAGACTACGGAAACAAAAATCAGTTAAAACAAAAAATTAACAAACTAAGAATCTATGCAAGAAGTTATTTCTCATCATCTTCCACGACGCCATGATAATATCCTACAAGTACTCAAAAGCTATTATCAACTAACAAAACCTAGAATTATTCTACTGCTACTAATTACAACAGCAGCCGGAATGTGGTTGGGAGCAAAAGGAGAAGTCTCTCCCCTTCTACTATTCGTGACATTAATAGGTGGTGCATTAGCTTCTGGTGCAGCTAACGCTATTAACTGCATCTACGACAGCGATATTGACTATATTATGGAGCGCACCCGCTGGCGTCCTATTCCTTCTGGGAGAGTAAAACCACGCGATGCTTTAATTTTTGCATTCACTCTAGCAGCTACATCATTTACTTTACTCACAGTATTTGCTAATTTACTAGCAGCACTGTTGGCAATGTCTGGAATCGTTTTCTACGTTGGTATTTACACCCACTGGTTAAAACGTCATAGCGTCCAAAATATTGTAATTGGTGGTGCTGCTGGTGCTATTCCTCCATTAGTAGGTTGGGCAGCTGTTACAGGTGAATTAAGTTGGGCAGCTTGGTTACTTTTTGCAATTATCGTTATTTGGACTCCTCCTCATTTCTGGGCTTTGGCAATTTATATTCGCGATGAATATAAGGAAGTGGGTGTGCCAATGTTACCTGTAATTGAAGGAAATGAGGAAACAGCAAGACAGATTTGGGTTTACAGTCTGATTTTGATTCCGATGACGTTGTTGCTAGTTTATCCGTTGCACGCGAGTGGAGCAGTTTATGCAGTATTGGCAACTCTCCTCGGTGGAGTCTTTATCAAGAAAGCTTGGCTATTATTAAAAGAGCCTTCCAATAGAGATGTAGCGCGATCGCTGTTTAAGTATTCTATCTACTACATGATGTTATTGTGTTTAGTTATGGTGATTGACAGTTTACCTTTTACTCGCGGAATTACTACTGCTGTAGCGGATAATTTGCAAACTTTTATTGGTAGTGCGATCGCAATTTTATCTTAGTTACTATTGGACAATAGTTAGACAATATAATTTTGTTTCAGGTAGGCATTTTGCCTGCCTTTTAGTTTGACAATTTGTAGTTTGATAAAGACCAAGAATTAGGTTATAATATTAAATTGTTTTTTATACTAACCTTATTATTTTATTTTGGGTATTTATTCTCCCACACTTCCCTTTTATAGAAAAATTAACTAATCTTGTGTATAAGCTAAAAATCATTTAGATTTTATATTGCATCTTAACCTGTTGCTTTTAACAAAAATTAAATATATAGTTGTTTAAATGCTAAATATCTTATCACTTTAGGAATTTAGATTATGCATACTTTACTATATTCAGGACTACCGACATTGATGGTTGGAGTCTCAGGTTCCGAGTCCTCAGAGGCTGATAAATACAAAGTTCTTATACAGAGATTACATAATAATACATGGTATGTTGCTAGTACCATTTTGATGCAGTCAATTCTAACAGCTATCTTAACAGAAGCTGCTTACAATTTATTTATTCGTTCTTTGCTACAAAGATTCTGGATTGAACAATGGATAAAAAGGAGAAATCTTACTCCTATTAGACAGAGGATGATTGTTTTTCAAAGTTCGATAGGGACAGGTAATGGAGCAAATATTTATTCTCTTCCCTATGAACAGCTATGTGGTCAGGTTGCCAATGCTTTACGGAATCAACTTGAGTCTGGAGAGGGTGATTTATTAGAGATATTTGCTTACAATGTACCTCCAGAAAATTTAGAAAGATTAAAAAATTAAAATGCTCAAAACTTATCGAACGAGGAACAAAGTGATTTATCTATTATAAAGGAACAGGTACTTAATCAGGCAGAGATAGGTCTTGATGATCTTCAAATCACTCTAGCTAAGTTTTGGCTTAAAATAGACTATTTTTTCTCAATCGTGATCGCTTTTATAATTTTAGAGTTCTTATTGACACCTGCCAATAAGTCTGTGTTTAATCTCAGTGATGGGAGTGAAAATGAGATAATTGCATTGCTTGTTTCTATAATATCAGGATTTTTAGCTCCGACAATTCGTAATTTATTAGTCAATATACTTTACAAGAAATAGAAAAATTTTGCTGTTAAATATTAACAATATCTGAAAATGCTCAAAGACAACAATGCAGAAAGATAAAATAATAACCATCCGAAAAAATATATATGCAATCAAAGAAAAAGTTGATGGTAAAACTGAGATACCTTATGGTGACATAATTATTCTAGTTCATGGATATAATGTTTCGGAAGAAGGAGCGAAAGAAGCATACACAAAGTTTCAAGAAAACTTTAGTAAATACTCTAGTCAATTATCAAAACTCAACAAAGCCATCTATTGTTTTTTGTGGCCTTCTGATAAACCTAATAAACTTGATAGTATATTATCTTATTTTAAAACAGTAAATACCGCTAAAGTTTGTGGAGAAAGGTTTGCTAAATATTTAAACAAATTAAATTTAATTTCCACAAGTAATGAGCAACCTCGTATTACATTAATAGGACACTCTTTAGGCTGTCGTTTATTACTTGAAGCTTTAAAAAAGACAGTAAATACTAACCTTAGATTGGAAGTTTTCTTAATGGCTCCTGCTGTTCCAGTGTCTATGGTACAACCAGATAAACAGTTAAATCCAAGTATTTCTTCTACAGAAAAATATAGTATCTTATACTCAAAAAAAGATGATGTTTTAAAATGGACTTTTCCTCTAGGTCAAAAATTAGCAGGAGAAGGATTTGATGAGGCTGTAGGTTTAAAAGGAAACCCCCATAAGGGAGTTTGGTCTAATACTAAAGAAACAACCTACGGTCATAGTGATTACTGGAAAGGAGAAGAATCAGCGGAGTGGATTGCTGCAAAATTAGGAGTTCTGAAAACTTTTTCGAGAAAGCTAAAATTACAGCGACCAACACCAGCATTTGAGGCTAGAGATTTAAAATGGCGAAAAATTTCATGGAGGTCAATCTAGCTTGATATTTTTATTAGACAAAACCCTGTCTTGAGTACCTACTAATCCTTTGGGAAAGCTACTATTTAATGCTGTTTTCCCTTCTTTACTGTTATCTATTCCCTTTTTAATACTACTTAGTCTCCACAGTCCAGATAAAAATTTTATATTATTGACTTACAAATTTTACAATATATACCTTAAAGATAATTATGACTTTATCTACTATCATCAACATCGCAATCACCCTCATTTTTATTTATTTGGCTTCTAGTTTTATCATTTTTGCAATTCAGGAAAAAATTATTTTATTCTTTAACTTAAAAGCTAAGAACTTAAAGCAAGTTATTTATGGCTTGTTAGGAGAAGAACAACAAAAAGGGAGTTTTTCTCTTACAGAAAGATTTTATGAAAAATATTTAAACTTGCCTCTTAACCCATCTCTATCATCAAAGCGACAACAAGAAAAAGGAGGAAAATTACAGGCAGGAAAACTATCAAAATCTATGGGACCAGAACAAATACCTGCTGAACAATTTGTTGCTGATTTAATAACCGTAGTAGCAGAAGAATTAAAATATGAAGATAAAGATTTCTATAATAAGTATGAATTAACCAAAATCATTGAAGATATTAATGGCAGCGATTGTCGTTTTTCTGAAAAAATGAAACGAGACCTTTCTGCAATGCTACAAAGAGCTATCAATAGATTTGAAGACAAAGGAGAGCAACTTAAATATTTAGATAAACAACTTCAATCTTGGTATGATATGTCAATAGAATATGCTTTAGAAATTTACGATAAAAAAAGGCAATATATTTCTATTATATTATCTGTAATAGTTGTTTTGATGTTCAATATTGACACAGTAAACATTATCGATAATTTATCAAAAAGCGAAATTACCTCAACCCTAAGTAATAAAATAACGGAAGTAATAGTCTCAAATTCTGAATCAAATTCATGTTCGCAGGTCAATGAGGATACCGAATTTCAAACTTGTATTCAAGAACAATTCGCTACAACTTTTATGGCTTTGGATGGAATTGATAATTTGCCAATTGGATGGAATTTTTCAGAACCACTAAAAGAACAGTTTACACCCTTGAATTTTCCTCATATTATTAAAGCCATTACAGGATGGATTATAAGTATTATTGCAATTTCTCAAGGAGCGCCTTTTTGGTTTGGAATTCTGAATAATTTAATTAATTTTAAATCAAATAAATCAGCAAAAAATTAATGTAGTGTTAGCAACTTACCTCAGTGCAATTTTTATATCATGTGCCCCCTTCGGGGGAGCTACGCTTAGGGTAAAACAGTTATAATAGGGCTTCGTAGTTTTGCTCTAGCCCTAATATCAAACCCGGTAGCATCGGTGTTATTCAGTGTTAAAGATAAGAGTTTATATTGTAGGGGAATGGCAATTTGCTAACGCAACATCCAAAAGGCGATCGCTACCACACAAAAAACAATTAAGTTTTTTGCCAAGACATTAACAGAATTATTACTGCGACAAAAATCTGCTTCCAACAGAGCAAAAAATGCTTGGAATTATATCTTAAAAAAACAGGCGTTGCATAATCTAGAGGAGAGTGGGGGAGTGCTTTCAGGTCGCAGAGGATGTCAATTAGATGATATTGCTAAGTTTGTATATAAAATTCTTCTGGATAAATTCCCCAATTTACCCAACTAATAGCTTCTTTCGCCGAGTTTATATCAGGAGGTACCCTTAAAGTATGAATATTTCCCGTGCTTGGACAAATCATTTTTAAGATTAATATTGGCTCAATATCGGCATCATCATCTATTCTTAAGAGAGTATATTCTTGCCATGTATCTATTTCTAAAGTTTGTAAATCTTGGCAAATTTTCTCATAACCAATTTCCTGAATTAATACTCGTCTGAGTTCAGCATTTTTTGTAGATAAAAGCCATTTTGCCTCCCATTTTTGAGGAGAGAATATTCCATATTCTTCTGGTAGTCTCACACCATGATTAGCATATAAACTATAACCATCAGCAAATTCAATAGCTGGTGTGCCTTCCGCATGGGGGCGATATTCATCATCCAAGAATAACTTTCTAGGGCGATCGCAAATAATACACAGATGTCTCAAAGGATATATCCAACCACAGTTTCTCACAATAGACTCTAATACTTGCCAGTCGTCTGAATTATAATCACAATTAATCACAGAAATACAAAAATCTATCCAAGCAACATAACTACTCCATAATTCTGTAGGAATAGGATAACTCCACAAACACAACAATTTAATTGAAATATCAGAAACTATTTCTTGCCATTTTTCTTCTATTTGAGAGTAAAGAATATGACTCCAAAGATCCTCTGGTTTTAATGACTCTTCTATTAATGAACTGTCAGTATATTCCCGAATTTTGTCATCTATTTCTTCACACAATTTATCGGTAATTTGCAACTTTAGTTGTTCTCTCAAAAGTTGCCATCTATCTCCGAAAATGTGACGATGACCATAGTCATCTTTGCTTTCCCATCGCTGCCAAATGACACTAAGCAGAATGTCAAAAGCTGCATAGGGGCTTTCACAAAAAAGAATCTCTGGATTTGGGTCGCCCATTAAATTGTAGGCTAACTGAATCGCTTCAGTAGCTTTTTGACGATTAATAGGTTGGGTAGAATGTGCTATTGTATGCCACTTTTTCCGATAAACTGGAATGAGAGTTTCTTGGTCAGGTGTCAGTTTAGTAATCAGTTTTTTCATCTTTTAGGGAACAGGGAACAGGGAACAGGGAACACAGAAGAAGAAAAAAACATATCATATGAATATAATAATTGCTATATTCTATACTTTTAAGGAACATCTCAATTCTCACAACTCATTCCTGATTGCTATAGCATTATAAGAATTAGTTAGGATATTTTTCAATTTTTAGGGAACAGGGAACAGGGAACAGGGAACACAGAAGAAGAAAAAAACATATCATATGAATATAATAATTGCTATGTTCTATACTTTAAGAATTAGTTAGGATATTTTTCAATATTCCCTAGCGCGTAGCGCTATAAAAGCTTATGAACCAAGACAGAATTATATTATGGTATCGTAACGACCTACGCATCCATGACCATGAACCCCTCGATCAAGCAATAAAAACTCAGGCTCAAATTATTCCTATTTATTGCTTCGATCCAAGACAATTTGGTCAGACAAATTTTGGCTTTCCTAAAACAGGTGCTTTTCGGGCAAAATTTTTAATTGAAAGTATTACTGACTTGCGTAATACTCTGCAAAAACTAGGTAGTAATTTAATAATTAGTCAACAAAAACCAGAAATAGCAATTCCTCAACTTGCTCAAGAATTAAAAGTTAAATCTGTATTTTTTCATCGAGAAGTTACAGCAGAAGAAATTAAAGTAGAAACAGTACTTCATCAAGCATTAAAACAAATTGGGGTTAAGTTTCAATCATTTTGGGGTCATACACTTTACCATCCTGATGATTTACCTTTTGAAATTAAACAATTACCAGAAGTATTTACCAGTTTTCGGAAAGAAATAGAAAAAAAATCTACTATAAATCCTACATTTTCAACTCCTAAAAAATTACCATTTTTGCCAGAAGTTGACCTGGGAGAATTACCTACTTTATCCAAACTCAATCTAGAATTACCACCACAAGATTCACGAGCAGTTTTAACATTTAGAGGCGGAGAAACTACTGGAAAAGAAAGAGTAAAAAATTACTTTTGGCAGCAAGATTGTCTAAAAGTTTATAAAGAAACAAGAAATGGAATGCTAGGGGCAAATTATTCCTCTAAATTTTCTCCTTGGTTAGCTTTAGGATGTTTATCACCTCGTTATATTTATGAACAGGTACAAGAATATGAAGAGCGGAGGGTAAAAAATAATTCCACTTATTGGTTAATATTTGAATTATTATGGCGGGATTATTTCCGATTTATTTGTCAAAAACATGGGAATAAAGTATTTTATAAATCTGGTTTACAAGGAGTAGCTATTCCTTGGCAGGAAGATTGGGAAAAATTTAGAAAATGGCAAGAAGGTAAAACAGGATTTCCTTTAGTAGATGCTAATATGCGCGAACTTTTAATGACAGGTTTTATGTCAAATCGTGGTAGACAAAATGTTGCTAGTTTTCTGACTAAAAATTTAGGAATTAATTGGCAAATGGGTGCTGAATGGTTTGAGTCTTTATTGATAGATTATGATGTTTGTAGTAACTGGGGAAATTGGAATTATACTGCTGGAGTAGGAAATGATGCACGAGGTTTTCGTTATTTTAATATCCCTAAACAGGCAAAAGATTACGACTCCCAAGGAAAATATGTTAAACATTGGTTGCCAGAATTAAAAGCAATACCTGCTTCTAAAATACATGAACCTGGGAAATTATCACCTGCTGAACAAGAGAAGTTTGGTGTAAAAATTGGTGTTAATTATCCACAACCAATGATTGATTTGTGGCAGTCTGTTAAGGAGAATGAAAAAATTTATAATGCTGCATTAAAACCCTCAATAAGGAAGCATAAATATTGAATGGCAGACAGGTATTAATAAGTTTGCTCAAATATAGTAAGTTTTATTATTGTATTGTCTAACAAAATTTTTTGTTTCTCAAAGACTTGACTGTTAATATCAAATATTTCTATTCCTAAAGCAAATTATAATTTAGTAATGGCCAAAATACATATTTGGCAAGAAGAAACTAAAATAATCGATAATTTAGTTCATGTCAGTACCACTATAGAAATGTCAAATCAATCTCAAGTTAATCTTTGGTATCGTTTTTATCTTAAATATCAAGAAGATATAAACACTAACTGTGATTCTTTTGTGATTGCGACAATTTTATTAGCAATGAGTCAAGGTTGCGATTAATTATCCATGGTCAAGTTTCTCAATCTTTACTGGATAATTTTAGATGAATTTCAAGACGCATGGTGCTGCTATCCATTGCAAAAATATACAAAAATTATGGTTCAAGCAGACACAGAAAAAGAATTAGAAAAGCCATTAGGTCAACCACAAGCTATTTCAGCATTTTCAGGTGGTTTAGATAGTTTTTTTACTGCTTTTCGTCATAGTCAAGATGTTCATAGAAGAAAAAAACATAATTTATTAGCTGGTTTAATGATACATGGTTTAGATATTCCTATTTCACAAGAAGATGTATTTACTAGAGCGTTGAAAAAATCTACAATAATCGTTTCAACTATTTAGGGACAATATTCATATGATCATTCCCACAGTTTCTTGATGCACTACCCTTAGTCCCAATAGTGTTTTTTCTTCAACTTATAAATTACGCAATCGAGATGTTATTCAAAATGATTTATCCTCGAATATAATTCAACTTTCTATTAATGCTGATTCTGATCAAGAATAGTTGACATAACAGATTTTTAATAATTAAATTTTTTACATTAAAAGTAGCGATAAATTAATAGTAAAAACCTAATTATCTTTAATATATTTGAGAAAATGTAGTTCCCAATTCATATAACATTTATCATTTTCTAGATAATAGCCTAAATATGTTTCTATACCTTCGATAATCTGGTTATAGTTTGCTTGATCAATACCAAAAAGTAACTGGCAGTAATCTACCATACTAGCTACTGAATCAAAACACCAATGATAACTAATAGAAGCATTATGTACCACTTAAAAATTAATGAATTCTAGTTCATCTTTTGTGTTTTCTGTTAAAAAATTACCTTGATGACCCATAGAATTATATTGATCGACAAAAATGTTTAAAAAGTTAGCAACTTTTGAATCTTTTAAAGCATCTGCAATACAAAATATTCCCTTTGTCTTTAATAAACGGTAAGCTTCTTTGTAAAAGTCAACTTTATGCTCGATATGATGCAATCCAGCCAAACTCATAATCCGATCAATACTATTTGAGTTAAGTGGAATATTACTTATATCTTCACAAACTACAATAGTATTGTTGACTGTATTGTGAGAATCTTTAATAAACTCATTCGATGTTTCTATAGAAATAATTTTCAGATTCTGTTGAATAAAATTACTAATATAGCATCCCCCTGAAGGCATATCACAAATAATCTGATTATCTTGTAAGTCAGACAATTTAATTATATTGTTAAATTCTGCTGCTCTGGCTAGAGGATGCTTCAGCATTCCTTGATGGTATAAAGTACCTCGTTGATTAAATATATCTTTGTAATTTTTAAACATTTTACCCTCTCCTCAAAATTTTGTTATGCAATTATCTTTTATGTTTTAGATTATTATTTAACAAAAATTTTAATTGCCGTAACTTCTCTTTCCCCGAATCAGGAATCATTTTTTCTAAATTTATCAATATGCGGTTTTTGAGAACAGTTGCTTGCAAAACTTTGATCCAAAAACCAGAAATTTGATTAATTTTAATTAGTTTGAGAATGTGTTCCATTGAATCCAAAGATCCACCTCTAAGCTTAAGATTAGCAATTTGTTTGTTTGTAACATCTTTCGGAAAACAAGGTGGTAATTCATAACCTAAAGCTCGAAAATTTAAGATATTGCGAATACATTTTTCGCAACGTCCACAGTTACGATCTTTTTGTTCACCTTGCCAACAAACTCTTAAGTTTACTAAAGCTTCATCCCAATTATAAATCTCTTTTATTTTCTCTAAGCGACCAAATTTTCCCCCATCATAAATGATGGTAAAAGACTTACTTGATAGTAAAGGATCAGTGACAGGATTTGAGCCATAAGGTAAAGTAATATCTCGGTAGGCATAAGAAGCAGGAATTAAGCCTGTATTGTAACCTTTTTTAACTAAGTTTAAACAAGAGGCGATCGCTGTGCCAAAAACATCTTCCCAATTAAGTTTAATTACTTTGCGAAAATTAGTTGCTATAGGGATTAATTCCATGCCTAAACTTGATAACATAATTTGAGACTTTTGAGCAGCACGAGAAAAGATTTCTTCTTGCTCTACGGGAATATCAAAACCATGCACCATTAAACCAGCTTTCAGATTACGTTTTTGTCTACCACAATTTCCTCGACTATGGCGAAAGGCGGTAAAACAACTATCAACTCCTCCAGAAAAAGCACTAATTGCTTTCTCTGTTGCTAAAATTGTTTCTTGTTCTTTTTCAGTTTCAGCGTTAATTTGGATGATATTATATTGCTCTGGTTTCCAAGCAGACCAAATTATTTGGAATTCTTCTAAATTTCTGAGCAAAGAGGGAGAAACTTCTCCATGCACCATTAAATCTGTGCCTTGATTCATTGCTAGAAAAATGATGGCAATTACAAAAGGGTCACAGCTTGAAGTTAAAATAGGACGATAATTTGTGGGGATGCGATACCAAAGTTGCTGTCGATTTTGTTGAGGATTTTCAATAGTTACGCTAATAGTCATCAAACCATTAGCTTCAACTATTTCTTCTTGCCAGAGATGAGTTTTAGACATATAAATTACAGATGAATTACAGGTGATTTTTTGACCAGAGTAACAGTCCTAATAAAACTTTTATCCCAGAAGCTTCTAGAATAGAATCTGACTTAAATTTTAATTTAACGTCAGGAGGAGGTAGCAATTCATTAAAAACATCCATATTAAATAAATGTTCTACTTTAGATCGATAAGGTTCTGCTTCTCTTCGTACTGCTTGCCATC
The DNA here is from genome assembly GCF_010692685.1 of Okeania sp. SIO2F5. Taxonomy (NCBI): domain Bacteria; kingdom Bacillati; phylum Cyanobacteriota; class Cyanophyceae; order Oscillatoriales; family Microcoleaceae; genus Okeania; species Okeania sp. SIO2F5. The sequence continues at coordinate 17,172 of NZ_JAAHGU010000115.1, forward strand.
CTGCATTGTTAATATCTAAAATTCTATAGTAATAACGTTGGTCATAACCAAATTCAAGTTTTAGTCTCCGCCATTTTTGCTGTGCTTTGAATAATAAACTTAACTGCTGGCGAGTTTGAGTAGGTTTAAGAGGTTCTATATTCCATGAATTATGGTCTAAAGGTAATTGTGCGAGTTGTGGAAATCGAGTAGATACAAGTTCTTTTTGTGCCCGTCTATTATTCATTGTTGAAGGGGGTAATACAACTACAGTTTCTAATAATTTTCTGTCTAATATTGGTAGTATCGGCCATGCACCAAAAGATATTTCCCAAGCCATCATACCCAGAACAAATCGATTAGAATAATAAAGACTAAAACACCAGGGTCTTTGCCACTCTAAGTCTGAGTAGTTTTCATAATTTTTTTGGAGTATACCGATAGTATCTGAGACTAAATTACCAAATATATCTTGGTTAAGCAATTTACTCAATACTTCAGGTGAATACCCTCTACGATTACAGATTTTAAATGCTGATTCAAAAGAGACATCAGAATTTTTCCAGCCACCAACAACTCTATCCATTGAAAAACCATTAATTATTGTGCCTGGTGAATCTCGTAGATAAGAATGAGCATCAGAAAACATTCCAGTAATACCACCAGATCCTCCTGCTAGATGCTCCCAATTAGCAACAAGGTTAACATAAAAAGGATACTTGCTCATGGGAGTTGAAATAACTCGATGTTCCCAGTTGAGGTGACGAGCTACAGTAGTGGCACATTCTAGTTCTATATCGCCCTGTTTTCCTAAAGTAAAGGCGACTGGATCGATGCCTTGACGCTGGAGAAACCCAGCTAACATCCGCGAGTCTAACCCTCCTGACAAGAGAAAGTTATGTTTTTTGCTTGTGGAGGTGTGGCGGGTGATCGCCTGGTCTATTGCTTCATCTAGAATATCTAAATGTTCTGCAAATGAAAGATGGAAATAGGGAGTATTATTGATAGAGCAAGGAAGGCGATAATATTCTAACTCTTTAGCACCAGTTTCAGGGTCCCATTGGAGAATTTTTCCGGCACCTAAACGTTTGGTGTTTGACCACAGCGTTTGTTCATCAACCAAATGTCGAAGTAATAATAATCCTACTAAACCTTGTGGATTAAATTTAGTATTAAAGTTAGGATAATACCTAAAAAGTTCTGGACTTGAGCCAATCAGAATAACATTTTCATCGGTGTAATAATAAAGAGGAAAAAAACCTAATAAATCTGCTCCAACTATTAGTCCATGTTCGGGATTGTAAACTACAGCAGCATAAAAACCATCAAAGGTAGGAAAAGCATTATTAATCTTGCCAGGTTGCCATTTTTGTTGCAAAGATTCTGCATTAATCTGCTCGGTTGAATTGTGGGTTATGGCGTGTCCCCACACTACCGCAGCGCCATTATTATTAGTACAATGACTGATAGGAGCTTGAGAATTAGCCGCCCAAATACTGGCAAAATTTCCTGTCGTACAAGAGTTAGTTACTAATCCTGTGAAGGGTGGTAATAATGGCTTAACTTTGTTAATAAAATTTGTTCTGCGTTCTGGATCTGGATCGACAATAATTATTAGATTAGCCATAATTTATTGATTTTTTTCCTATTTTTATATTTAATTATAGAACTAATTATATCTGAGCTGTTAAAAAGTAATTTTATTGATCACGAAAAAAATATCAAGTATGTAACAAAAACTAAAGTAGTTTATAAGCATTTTTCCTTCTACTTGACACCCTCTATTTCCTGCCTGACTCTAACTATAAATTTTAATGCCTACCTACTTATTGAACAACTGAGTTAGGAGAAAATTTTAATTAACTCATATTCTAATTAACTCATAATTCAGATACTGACTTACTAATTTTATCTAAGTCTTTGACAAATTTACAAAAGGAAATTTTCGATGTCCAGGTTTGATAAAATAATTCATTTTTATGATAAGCATTGGGCAAAAATATATGAGGTTTATTGAGTAAAATACATAAAATATGACCGTGTAAACGATTGGTAATTATTAATTTATGGCGTTGCAATTGATAGATTGCACTATGAATAAAGTGCCACGACCGACTGTGTAAACTAGAGTATTGTAAATTCTGAAACTTGAGTGTATAGGGATGAGAAGCTAGCCATTGTTGCCTAGTAAACCATTCTTGGGGAGTAGCTAAACCTCTTTGCCATCCTTCTCTAAATAGAGTTGCTACCCATCTCAGCAACTTAGTTTTTTCAACTCCTAAAACCCATTTGTAAGAAACCCAATCTGCAATGACTAAATTAGATAATCCGAGCTGACTAGGAGCAAAAGTTTGATTCAATTCACGGTCATCTCGACATAGATACAGTATAGAATTGTTGTAATTTTGTTGTTGCTCTCTGTTCAGACTATTAACCATTTGAAAAGCCATATCAGGAGCCATAAAAATTTGGCATTTAGTAAAATATTCACTAGCTAGTTTATAACTTAGACTATCTCTAACAAAAATCGTTAGAGCAGGGTGACTATTAAAAATATTTGCTGTTTTTTTGAGATTTTCTAAGTTTTTAAAGTAAATACTTTGGGGAAAAATTATTATAGGGCGGTCTTGATATTGAGTAATAATTTTCTCTCGAAATCTTTGACATTCTCCCCACAAATCCCCTAAATTTCCACCACCATTAAGAAAGATAGGAGCTTGACCAATTTTTTCTTCCATTTCTCTAGCAGAAAAATTTTTCACACTGGCAGCATATCCAATTTTTGTGTGATTAACTTCAGTTAGATAAAGAACGGAACCTAACCAAATTAGATGGTCTCCTAAATTCAAATAATCAGGATAATCTAGTAAAGCACATTTTTCATATTTTTCTAGATTGGCTAGAGAATAATACAACTTTTTTTTGATATCTTCAGGGGTTGTCATAGTATTATTTAAAATTTATTTAAGTTTGTCTAAAATAGTCATATAGCTGTTTTCTGCACAGATAAAAAGGGCTTAATAAAGTACTCCATAAAAATTCCATCTCGCAAGCTAAACTAAGTTCTGTTTTACAATGTTTTCTGTGCTGTAGATAATACAATAAAATTTTCCTCAAATCATTAGCAATATAAATAGGCACAGCCAAGGGTTTTTGCCAACTACTTATACGAATCATTCTGATATGATGTCTTGCTAAACCAACACCCCGTACTAGAGAAAGTAAATATTTTTTTTCTAAGCGATATGGAGGTATTTTATGTGTAATTACCATCTGAGGATTATGCCAAATTTCCCAACCGCCACGTTGGATATAGGATAAAGCTTCTAAATCTTCACTGGCTAACATAGAGTTACCAGTTCTACCTGCGAGAAATAATTTTTTCGGAACACAGTCTAACCAAGCTTGACGAAGAACAACTAGTCCCGCTCCAGGAGGGAGAATTCGTTTTTCTGGTGGATAAATCAAAGCTTGTTTTCCACGGTCAATTACTGCTAAAAAACTCGCTATTTTATCAAAATCTTTTGGCAGTTCTTTTTGATAAGCTCCCTCAATTTGACCACCAAATGCTCCTACTTGAGGATGACTTTCAGCAAATAAATAAGCTTTTTCTAACCAATCTTCTTGAGGTAAATTATCATCATCAATAAATCCTACTAATTTACCTCGTGCTTTTTCAATAGCAGTTTGTCGAGCAAAAGCTAATCCTTGTTTTGATTCAAAAGTGTATCTTAATTCAATTTTTCCTGCCCAAAGAGTTTGGTACTGACACACACATTCAGCGGTTTTATCTTGGCTATTATTATCAACAACCAAAACTTCCCAAGAAATATTGTGCTGATTTAATTGATGACTGAGTTTTTCTAGAACTTCACCTAAACGAGTTTCTCCATTATAAGTACATATAGCTATTGTAAATTGGAACATAAATGGGTTTTAGTTTACTAATTTACCGGAATTAAAGTCTTAAGTAATTAAGACTTTAATTCATTATTCTCCATAGTTCGATGTTAATCCGGAAAACATCCCATAATTTTTATTATGGCATACAGGCTGAAAATGCTATAAATTTCATCGATAAAAATGACAATATTTTGATTGATTGTTTGGAGTAAAATAGCATTTGTCAGTGATTTCTCAGTGTGGTGAAGTACATTGATTTCAGTACAACCAAGGATGGTAAATAATAGACTGTAGCTCAGTTGCTGGGGAAAGGATATACCAAATGTCGCGCATTTTTGCTACATATACTTGGTGAATAATAAACCTTTGTTCATAGCAGTAAATGACTTTACTCATCGCATTACTTTTTAGAAATGGTATAATACAAATCCTGTTAATTGCACATAGAATCCGGCTATATAATATCTGTTTATAATTTATTAAATTACTCCAATATTAGACATCTTTTCCACGGATAGGGAGTAGGGAATAGAGGGAAATAATTGATAATTTCTGTACGATAATTGATTTGATTTTTTATTATTGGAGATGTCTATCTAAATCTCCCCTACTCCCTTCCTGGGAGGGGGAGGGGCGAGGGGTGGGTCCCCTACTCTCAACTATGTGGTAAGTATTCAACCGGATTTGATATAACTTGGTATCTGGCCATGAAAAAATTGAGTAAGGACTTGACACTATCTAAATGCTCTGCTAAAATGTTAATTTAACAGGTTAAACATAGAAATATGTCAGTCTCACGTCCAGAGTCCGACTGTTAATATATTCAAAACAAACAAAAAAACTAATGTTTCTCATCAATTCCTACTTTTATTTTTGGCACAGAGAGGTTCACTTGGAGTGAATTTAGCTTTTGCTATGAACCTCTAAGTGAACCGCAGAATAATAACTGCGGTTTTTTTATTTGTAAATTTCACTATCTCAAAAAAAGATGAAAACAGCTATGACTCAAGTTAATACCTGGTATTACGGTTTTTATTTTTGGCCTCGATATAATTCCGGGTAACTTGTCATGCTGACCTTCAACTTTTACCCGGAACTAACAACAGTTTCGGGTTTTTTGTTTTTTACCCCACTTAATCTACATAAGGAGAATATTTCGTGTCTGACGCTAAACTTGCATCCAAATCTCATCCCGAACATCAAACAGTTATTAATATTTCTGAAAGGACAACAGTGGGAGGTAAAGATTTTTTGATTATTGGCGGTCCTTGTACCGTTGAAACTATGGAACAAATGGAATTAGTAGCAAGCAAGTTAATAACTGCACCCGTACAAATGTTGCGGGGTGGTGTCTATAAACCGCGCACTTCTCCATACTCATTCCAAGGGTTGGGAATAGAAGGATTGAAAATTTTGGCAAAAGTTAGCCAATCTTACCATCTCCCAATCGTAACAGAAGTAATGTCTATTCCGCAAATAGAGTCGGTAGTTGCTGATGCGGATGTGCTGCAAATAGGTAGTCGCAATATGCAGAACTTTGAGTTACTAAAGGCAGTGGGCAAAGTTGGCAAACCTGTAATTTTAAAACGAGGGTTATCTGCGACTATTCAAGAATTTTTGATGGCTGCTGAATATATTCTCAGTTATGGCAACCCGGATGTAGTTTTGTGCGAACGTGGTATTCGTAGTTTCGATAATTATACTCGTAATGTTTTAGATTTAGGTACGGTAGCTGCGCTAAAACAGTTAACTCACTTGCCAGTTATTGTCGATCCTTCTCATGCGGCGGGGAAACGGGAATTAGTCGCACCGTTGGCCAAAGCTGCTATTGCTGGTGGAGCAGATGGTTTGATGATTGAATGTCATCCTGTACCGGAAGAGTCTGTTTCCGATGCACGACAAGCATTGTCATTAGAAGATATGGTGGAGTTGGTTGAAAGTTTACGCCCCATTGCTACAGCAGTGGGGCGACATATTTGTCAGGTAGAGGAGTTTTCTGTGGTTTAGTTTTTTAGCGATCGCTTTGATCGCGTCAATTTCACTTAGTCAGGACTATTGTCATCAACGTCAAGATACCACTCAATAGCAGCTATGCTGGAGGCAGAAATCAACATCCTACTTTGTCTAGTTTTGAGACTTTTAATTTGTCTCTAACAACTATGGCAACTGCTGTAAGTGAACATTAAGAGGTAAAAAATAATCAAAAATTATGGCAAAACTGCAATTAAAAAATCTCAGAAAACAATTTACTAAAAATGTCATTCCCGTTAAAGACATGAATATTGAAGTTGAAGATGGGGAATTCTTAACCTTACTGGGGCCTTCTGGTTGTGGAAAGTCAACTTTACTAAGACTTATTGCTGGGTTAGAAACACCCACTCAGGGTAAAGTAATTATTGGCGATCGCGATGTAACAAATGTACCACCGGGCGATCGTAATATTGCAATGGTGTTTCAAAGTTACGCCCTCTATCCGCACATGACGGTCTTTGAAAATATTGCTGCTTCTTTGAAACTCCGTAAAATACCTCAAGATGAAATTCAGCAACGAGTTAATAATGTTGCCCAGAAACTCGAATTAGGACAATTAATAGACCGCAAACCCCGGGAGATGTCTGGTGGACAAAGACAAAGGGTAGCATTAGCTCGATCGCTGGTACGCAACCCAGAAGTATTTTTGTTAGATGAACCTCTCAGTAATTTAGATGCACTATTACGCGAACAAGTACGAGCAGAGTTGAAACAGTTATTTAACTCTCAACAAAAACCTGTAGTTTATGTTACTCACGACCAAACGGAAGCAATGACTTTATCGAGTAAAGTAGCAATTTTATATGATGGTTACTTACAACAACTTGATGCACCTCATAAAATTTATAGTCGTCCTGCTAATAAATTTGTAGCTGGTTTTGTCGGTAGTCCGCAAATGAATTTACTGACTCTTAAATGTGAAGAAAATTATGCTATTTTAGGTGATTTTAAAATTCCTCTGCCTGATTTTCCAACAATTCCAAAACAAATTGTTATGGGTATTCGTCCGGAAGATGTACGTTTTGTTTTGACTGAAACTTCTGAGGTTGCTATTAAAGGTAAGGTGTTTTTGGTAGAAAATTTAGGTAAGGAAAAACTGTTAATTGCTCGGGTGGAAAATTCCGAACAAAATATCCGTGCTTTAGTTCCTTATGACCAAACTTGGGGTGAATTAGTAACTTTAGAATTACCTGCTAAACAGATTCATTGGTTTGATCTGGAGTCTGGCGATCGCTTACTCCAATATTAAATAGGGTTTACTGAAAAAGTGGTGTTGCACAATAGAGAATGATATTCTAGAATTTGATTGAGAGATGGATTGTCCTGATTGTCAAAGCCATAAACTATTGAAAAATGGTCATCTAATTGGGCTTTGGTGGGTGGAGAATGCTGTAAAATCTAAAGTGTCACAAGGAAAGCTCAAAACAATCCACTGTCCCAAATGTCTATCATCTCGATTGAAAAAAAAAGGTTTTCGTCGGGGGAAACAATGCCATC
>NZ_JAAHGU010000116.1:0-23353 GCF_010692685.1 Okeania sp. SIO2F5
ATTATTACTCTCAAAAACGAGATTTAGTCAATACCAAAGATAAGTTTCCTGAATACAAGCTAATTCATTCTCAGGTATTACAAGACTGCACAAAACGGGTAAAACTTGCCTTTGATAGATGGTTTAAGGCAGACAAAAATGGAACTAGATTAGGGAAGCCAAGGTTGAAGGGAAAAGGACGTTATCGAAGCTTTTGCTATCCTCAAATCAAGCAAGACTGCATTGAAGGAAACAAGATAAACTTGCCCAAAATTGGTAAGGTAAAGTTGATTCAGCATCGACCAATACCAGAAGGATTTCAAATCAAAACTGTTACTATTAGTCGCAAAGCTGATGGTTATTATGTGACGCTATCCCTAGAAGATAAGTCGGTTCCTCAGTTCACAACTGAAGTTAAACCTACCTCAGAAAATACTTTGGGGATAGATATGGGGTTAAAAGACTTTTTGGTAACAAGTAACGGAGAGTCGGTTCCCATTCCTCAATATTATCGCTCATCTCAGAAGCGATTAAAGACTCTACAAAAACGCTTATCTCGTAAAAAGAAAGGTAGCAAAAGACAGTTAAAAGCTGTCAAAGCTGTGGCTAAACAACATAAAAAAGTAGCTGACAAGCGTAAAGACTTTCACTTCAAAACAGCCAATGAATTATTATCAAAAGCTGAAGTTATCGCCCATGAAAACTTAAATATTAAAGGGCTAGCAAAAACCCGTTTGAGTAAATCAATTAATGATGCTGGATGGGGACAATTCTTATCTATTTTAACTGTCAAAGCTGGAAATGCTGGACAAAAGACTATAGCTGTGAACCCCAAAAATACTAGCCAAGATTGCTCAAATTGTGGAGAAAAAGTCCCTAAAGAATTAGACATACGAACTCATTCTTGTCCGCATTGTGGCATAGTAATAGACCGCGACTTAAATGCGGCGATAAATATCAAAAATAGGGCGGTAGGGCATTCCGTCCTTAAAGCTCGTGGAGCCCGACGGGATACCGGGGCTAGGAAACGAGAAGTCCATACTATAGCGTCAGCTTAGCGTGGGAGATGTCACTCAAAAGAATGAGAAATGATCGAGTTAACCAAAATCATCAGAGGTGGTTGCATCTAATACTGCTATGTAGTTGGATACTTCTAGGTATTGCTCTGCGTTGGACAAACTTAGCTGACAAGTCTGCCTCATCTATCGAAATTGCTACATTGGGTTATAGTCTGGGTCATAGCTTTTTTGACCTACCTTTAGATCAAGTTATTAGTCTAGACCAATTGCTGTCACCCTTACAATTTGAGTCAACTTCTACTCCTACCGATGTCATTGATCATCTACTGGGTGAAGATAATCATCCTCCACTCTATTTTGTACTAAATCATTTGTGGTTTAAATTATTCACCACTGACGGAGAATTGGTTTCTCTTTGGGTAGGGCGATCGCTCAGTGCTATTTTTGGTGTAATTGCTATTCCGGCAATTTTTGGCTTGGGTTGCTTGGCGTTTTCTCCATTAATAGGTCATATAGCAGCAGCATTAATGGCAATTTCTCCTTATGGCATTTACCTCGCCCAAGAATCTCGTCATTACACTTTAACTATTTTATGGATTATTGCTTCTGTAACTTGTTTGACAGCAATAATGCCTTATCTCCAAAAACGCAAGATATTTCCAATATGGCTGGGGTTGCTTTGGGTTATAATTAATAGTTTGGGAATTTCCACTCACTATTTTTTTGCCTTGGCGTTGACTGCGGAGGGATTAGTTATTGCTTGGTTTTGGTTGAGAGATATTCAAAACCTATTTCAACGTTATTGGTGGCGAATTTATTTGGTTGCTCTGGGAACGTTTATTAGTTGTTTGGTTTGGTTGCCTATTATGGGTGGTATTGGCAATAGTCAACTTACTGACTGGATATCAACTAGCTTTGAGCTTGATGAAATTTGGCATCCTATCCCTCGTTTATTGGGTTGGGTATTGACAATGGTATGGCTTTTGCCCATTGAAGGGACAAGTTTATTTGTGACTATTTTATCTGGAGTGACACTTTTGATTATGTTGGTTTGGGTTGCTCCTGGTTTATGGCAAGGTGGGAAAGCACAGATGAATGATATTGATAACCGTTTATCTTTTCAGGTTTTTCTCGGTTTTTTCGTAGGAGCGATCGCTTTATTTTTACTTATTATTTACGGTATGGGAAAAGATTTATCTCTTGCTGCTCGTTATCATTTTGTTTATTTTCCTATTGTCATTATTTTATTAGCTGCAATATTGGGAAAATGTTGGGATAATTTGGAAAATCAGGCAGAGGAGGAAAATGTTTTTTCTGAGAAGGAGAAAAATTTTCAATTTTTCCAGTTAAGAAATTTTTTACAGAGGTTGGGAAGTGGGAAAACAAAAGAGGAAGGAGCAACGAAAAAATATTTAATTTTGGCAAATTTAAAACTGATTAATAAAAGAGTTGTGGTTGTTGTTTTGTTAATGGGTTTATGCGGTGGATTAACTGTGGTCAGTAATTATGGTTATCAAAAGTCACGGCGTGCAGATATTTTAGTTGAGGCTATTAAAACACAGTCTAAAAATCCGTCTTTAATTGCTACAACTTATCAAACTCATGCTGAAATTCGGGCTTTAGTTGCACTTGGTCTGGAATTTAAACGTCAAGAAGATAGCATCAATATCTCTAGCTTTTTTCAACCTCAATTTTTATTAATGAAAAGACAGAAAGAGCAAAGATTAATTCCTGATTCAGCTTTGGCTAAATTCCTATCTCAAACACGACGACCTCTAGATTTATGGGCAGTTAATTTGAAAGTGGAGGGAAGTGATTTAGAAACTTTCAATTGTCTGAAATATTCTAATTCTCTACCTAAAATAAATGGTTATCGTTATAAGTTGTATCATTGTCGTTAAAATTTGATTTTTTTGTTGGATAGAGCAGTGGGTTAAAAGATTAATATATGCTTTTTAAATACTATATTTTTCTGCAAAATTATCCATTAAAACTAACGCTCAAAGGTAAACTTATTGTTATATTTATTGGTTATAAACTTTTGAACGAAGGGATTTTTATAAGCCTAAAAAGGCGGTGCGTTTTAACTATAAATTAGACATTAAGTCTAAATATTAAAAATCTCATGTTAGTATTACTTATTCAAACCTTCATCCAAATCAATACAGCAAATATCATAAATGGCTAGGGAATCAATATCAACTAATACGAAACGAAAGTTATGGTCTCAGTGCGGAGGATTTTGTCAAAACCCTAGTTGTAATAAGTACCTGTTTTCGGATATTGGAGATGAATCTGTCAGTATAGCCAATGCTGCTCATATTATTGGGGCAGGAAATACTGGACCTCGCTCAGAACACGCACTAGCTGATTCTATACAAAAGAATGGTACGTCTAACTTAATTATGCTTTGTCTTGATTGTCATAAGATGATAGATGAACTTGAGGATAAATATTCAGTCGAAAAAATATCCGAATGGAAAGAGTAACACTCTAGTAAAATCCAAGCACTTTTTAAGACTCTAGTAACCACTGATGAAAATGAGATTTTGAGAGAAGTAAATGACCTTTTAGAAGAAAATAGGTCTATTTTTGAGGAATATGATCCATTTTCAGAACAGGCAACAAAAGGAAATTCAGGCGATGTGAAAAAAGTATGGAAGAAAAGATGTCTTGACACAATTTTACCTAATAATCAAAAAATTATTGATTTAATTGAAGGGAATAAACGCAATTTTAAATATCCTTGGGAGCTTTATAGACAAATGCTTCGATATAAAATTCATGCGGATTCTTTCAAAGAAAATTGTCTTTTTGAAGAGAAGGTAAACGATTACAAACTTTTTCCACGAGAGTTCGATCATTTTGTGAAAAATAAATTAGGAATACAAACGCAAGATTTAGAAGTTAGAGGGGAAGAGGAAATAGAGTACAGAAAATATACTATATCCAAATATATAAATGAGTATTTAGCAAATCATTCATTTATCAAAGAAATGAATGCTTTAAATAGGGCAATATTCAAAGTTATTTTAAGTGATGAAAGGGAACTAAAAGTATTTGTTACTAATACCTATTACTTTACTGAATATACACTTGAAAAGATTCAATCAGTCGATCCAAATATAGACGCTATTATTTGCTCTCATCCCTATTCTAATTATTCTATAAGTGCTAAAAAAGAATGTATCAATAGTAATATTGGTCTTTTTATGCTCAGAGAATTCATGGGAGCAATTCGTTATCAAGGGGAAAAATATTTTAACTATTTGCTTAAGGATGAGAAAGCAAGCAGGATAAGTAGATTATCATCTGCATTGAAAAAAAGTGAAATTCTTAAATGTAATTGTAAAGTTTATCTTTTCGGTTCTTATCTTAGGCAGAAAATATTTAATGACATAGATATAATATTAGTTGATCCTGATAAGAATGCAATGAGTGGAATTGAACTTATAAAAAATGAAATAAATAAATATTTTCAAGGAAGTGAAATTAAAATAGATTTTACTATTTGCTCGGAAAATGAATTATCAAAAATGGAACTTATTTATGATAATCGAGAGCAGATTCTTTAGGTTTGCAGTAATAAAAGATTGATAATTTCATGCTATATTTTGGCATGAGTAACTCGTAAAAATCCCCTTGTCTAGCTACTGGTGAACGGGGCGTTACAAAATTTAGATTATGTCGCCAAAATTTCACGCTCCTAAATTAGTAACTTTAATATGATTTATTTATCTCCCAAAAAAACCATTATATTTCTGATATTTATTGTTATTGGCTTAACTATTGCCAGTATTACCGGGCAGTTTTTTCAATATTATGGTTTCTCTAATTCTACCGAATTGATTGATAAATTTAATGTAGATGGAGAATATACCATTCCTTCATTATTTTCATCTTTTAGTTTATTTTTTTGCTGTGTCATTCTGGGAATAATTTCTCATAAAAAATGGCAACAGAAGGATAAATATCTTTGGAAGTGGATAGGTCTATCTGTCATATTTTTCTATCTAGGACTTGATGAAACAATTAGCTTGCACGAACAACTAATTCATCCTTTGCGAGATATGCTGAATGCGACGGGAATATTTTATTACACTTGGGTAATTCCAGGATTAATATTAGTTATGACTGTTCTATTCATTTATCTAAAATTTCTTCAGTCTCTGCCTAGAAAAATAAAATATCTATTTTTTCTCGCTGGAATATTTTATGTTGGAGGTGGAATAGGGATGGAAATGGTTGGTGGATATTACGCTTATTTGTATGATACTAATAACTTTTTTTATGAAATCTTGGTAACGATTGAAGAGTTTTTTGAAATGTTAGGAGTTGTTGTCTTTATTTATGCACTTTTGTGCTATTGCAGGGAACAGGCAATAGTCGAGAGGCAACAGTAAGAAAAATATTTTCCTACCTAAACTTCATCAAAAGAATCTGTTTTAATAATGCTCAGATATTTATCTATGCAACTTACTGAAATTTAGAATCCAAATTCTATAGCAAGGAACGAGTTGGTGTTTGACTTATGTTGATGATGAACTGTAAGACACAAGAGATACTTTACTTTTCTCACAGATGAGCTGTTGCTTTCCTGAACTATTCCCTGCTATAGCTTTTTTCCGTCTTTAACTCTGACTATGTCATTAAAATATTTTATAGGAGATATATCTTAGGCTAAAAAGATAAATTCAGACCTAAAAACTGCTATTAAAGCCATTCATTCTGACTCCTGACTCCTGACTCCTGACTCCTAAGAAATATCTTAGCTATTCAGTATAATATCAAATTGTATTCCATACAATATTTTTAACATGAATAAAGTTGATTATTTAAGAATTAGTCTGATAGATCGTTGCAATTTTAGGTGTCAATACTGTATGCCAGAAGGTGCAGAAATTAACTATGTATTACAACAAAACTTACTAACTCATAATGAATTATTAACTCTACTAAAAGAAGTTTTTATTCCTGTAGGTTTTACTCGGTTTCGATTAACCGGAGGCGAGCCTTTATTACGTCCTGGTGTGATAGATTTAGTAGAAGCGATCGCCTCTTTCCCAGAGACCCAAGACCTATCAATGACCACCAATGGATTTTTGTTGGCGGGTATGGCAAAAGATTTATATAAAGCTGGCTTGAGAAGAGTTAATATTAGTTTAGATTCTCTAGACTCAGATACTTTTAATATAATTATTGGTAATCGGGGTCGTAGTCGTTGGCAACTGGTTTGGAATGGCATTCAAGCTGCTTATGATGTAGGTTTTGACCCTTTAAAAATAAATGTAGTGGTAATTCCTGGGGTTAACGACCATGAAGTTTTAGACTTAGCAGCTTTAACTATTGACCGTAATTGGCACGTTAGATTTATTGAATTTATGCCCATTGGTAACGATAAATTATTTGACGATCGAGGTTGGATATCTTCAGAAGAGTTACGGCAAAAAATTAGGAAACGATGGGGGTTGACAGAATCTTCTGTTAAAGGAAATGGCCCTGCCGATGTATTTCAGATTCCTGGAGCAAAGGGGACACTGGGATTTATTAGTCAGATGTCAGAATGTTTTTGCGATCGCTGTAATAGAATGCGTCTCTCAGCAGATGGATGGTTAAGACCTTGCCTTTTGAATGAAATGGGTCAAATAGATTTAAAAAGTGCGCTGCGTAGTGGGGTTTCTGTTGAGGAGTTACGGCAGCAGGTAGAATATTTGTTGGGTATTAAACCAGAAATTAATTTTAAACAAAGAGAGTCTGGCACTACTGGAAGTTATGGTCGAACTATGTCACAAATTGGTGGTTGAAATCAGTTATCAGTTATCAGTTATCAGTTATCAACGGGAGTGCTTAAAATTGTTTGGGGTTATAAGACACGAAATGATCGGTCGTTGACTATCATCAGCAATTTTTCCTTCTGCCTTCTGTCTTCTTCAATATTATCAAAATAATTGGGTCTAAAACCCAGCCTTTTGAGGCGAAATGTTTTTGGAGAGTTGTTCAAAATCCCAGTTACCAAAAAAAATTCTGACTCTTAATTTTTGACTTTTGACTTCTAACTTCATTAACCCCGCCTAAAAATAAACTAAACGGGGTTTAGTTGAGTAAATCAAAAATTAAGATAAAAAACTATAGCAAAGAACGAGTTAATTAGGGCTTACCGATCAAATCTAAAAGCATTGACATCTAAAGACTTTAGGCTTTTTGGAGTCTTTAAAAAGTGCCTGGTTTTCAGCTCTTGACGCTCATGCATGAAGCGTATTTTAGGCAAGAGCATGACAGAAAAATTAAGGAACAATTCTTACTCCTACCTCCTCGCTCATTGCCCGTTTTTCCTGTCTCCTGTCTCCAGTATAGCTGTCTCCTACCCCTACTAAAAGACTTTTTCAGCAAACCCTAATTAGGACATAGACTGATAATAAACCAAAGAAGGGAAAATGTTTTTCCTACTGTTCCCTGTTCCCTGTTCTCTGTTCCCTGTTCCCTGATATAAAATCTCTATGCTTGTCTGGAGTAATATTCCACAACTAATAGTTCGTTAATTTGAAGTGCCACCCACTCCCGTTCCACAATACTATTAACCTTACCAACAAGTTTATTTTTATCAAATTCTAAATGGCTAGGAATATTAGCTAAACCAGGATATTGAAGATTAGTTTTTACCAATTCCTGAGATGCCTCTTTTTGCCTAACACTAATTACCTCTCCTGGTTTACACTGATAACTAGCAATACTAACAACTTTACCATTTACTGTTACATGACCATGATTAACTAGCTGTCGTGCTGAGGGAATAGTTGGTGCCATTCCTAAACGAAATACAGTATTATCTAAACGCATTTCTAGTAGTTGCAATAATACTTGTCCTGTGGAACCTGCTGCACGACGAGCTTTTTTTACATAACGTAGGAGTTGCCGTTCTCTCAGACCATAATTATAAAGCAGTTTTTGCTTTTCTTCTAGTCGAATTGCATACTCTGAGCGCTTTCTGCGATTTTGACCATGTTGACCAGGGGGATAAGCACGTCTGGGACTTTTGCGAGTCAGTCCTGGTAAGTCACCAAGACGACGCGCTATTCTTAAGCGTGGACCTCTATATCGAGACATATAATTTCCTCATTAACATCAAATTTAACCACAATCTTATATTATATACTATTTAACCAAGGCTTTGTCAATTGACCTTTCTTGAATAGTAAACCTATTGATTTATTTATTATGCCTAATATTTCTAACATTAACTTTTCTAATTTATTCCTTAAGAAGTTTTCTCTATCTATTAAATTCTTTCATTGGCGCTGGATTTATTTATTAGGAGTTTTTAGTTATGGCCTGTTGATAGTTAATCCGGAATTAGCAACAGCTCAAGCAAATAAAAAATCTTTTAAAATTTGCTCTGAAGAATTGCTAAGTGTGGGTTTATCTGAAGCAGAAGTAGCTAATGCTTGTGGTGCAGCTCTCAAACCCAGAGGTTTATCAGGATGCGTTACAAAAATATATGATAGTACAACAGAAGAACTTTCAGCAGAAGATATTCTATTTAATTGTCAACGAGTTAGAAGAGTTGATGAGTTGGGCACTTGTGTAGAAACAATTAATAAATCAATTAGAGATAAGTCTAATCAAGCTGCTATTTTAGAAAGTTGTCGTCTTAGTTTACTTCCCGAACGTTTTTCTTTTTGTGTGGTTGGTTTAAGTACTAATGTTGGATTAACTACAGAAGAATTATTATCTAATTGTCTCAATCCTGATGAAGAAATCAGCGATATTTCTCCAGATTGAAGAAGGAAGTCTGAGTTTTAAGCTTTCGATCTTTCCTAACCTTTCCTTCGACTGCTATATTTATATTTTTTGTTTTTTGGCGATTGCTAAACTATTGAATGACAAATATTTTAAATTCTTCAGTTTTGATTTTCAGACCTTAATTCAGCAACGCCTTTTTTATTGATTTATTTAAGGAATAAGATATTTTAAACCTTAATTATTAGGTAATTACTGTATATATTTTTGAACTTGTAAGGCAAGTTTTAGGCAGGATGAACTTCTCTAAATTATAGCAAGGAACTACTGGGTATTTGACATATACTAGTGATGAACTTTAGACAGAGAAAAATTATACTAATTCATAAGCATTATACTTCTCTGTAGGGATGTTGCATGCAACGTCCCTACCTACTCCCCCGCTCCCCCTCTCCCCTACTCCCCCACTTGGTTGCTACTTTTAGAAAGTGCTGTTAAGATCCCTTAATCAAAAGCTACTTTACTGAAAAACAATGAAAAAACATCATATTATGGCCAGTGTCTTGTCTACTGTAGCGATCGCTGGTGGTGTACTTTTTTCTAGTACCGCAGAAGCTTGTATTTTCAGCAACAAGGGTCAAGATTCGATGTCGAAAACATCATTAGTTTCACTAAACTCTTGGTTAAGCAAAAATTTTCCCGGCAAGTCTGACTTTGCTATTGCTGGTATTGCTGCTGGTACAGTAGGTTTAATGGGATTAGGTGCTTTTTCTGCTAGTCGTTATATTACTCGTAAAGCAGAAGCTGATGTTGATGCTGGCGATGAGTTTATGGAAGTACCAGCAGAAGAAACAGTTGTTCAACAACATCCTGAAGCACCTGGTGGCGAGCTAGACTTAGTTGAAGATAATAAAGTTGTACCTGAGCAAGCTGAAAAAGAAATTTCTCTCGTCAAATAATTTTCTTGCCATAGGACAAAAATAATTTTCTGTAGGACTTCCAGTTACTCAAAGCTGGGAGTTTTTTGATTTTTTAATTAGGGTGTGCTGAATAAAGTCTTTTTGCTGGGGTAGGAGACAGGAGACAACCCACCCCTAACCCCTCCCAGAAGGGGAGAAATGGGAATGTAGAGGAGGTAGGAGTAAGAATTTTCCCAAGATTTTTCTGTCCAACTATGCGCCTAAAATACGCTCCTTTTTGGGCGTGAAGAGCTGAAAACCAGGTACTTTTTAAAGGCTCCAAAAAGGCACTTGTCTTTATATGTGAATGCTTTTAGATTTAATCAGCAAACCCTAACTAGCTATTAGCTTGAGCGCATTTCCCTACCAGAATGCTATGCAAACAACTATCAGCTTGTAGGGGCGAATAGCCATTTGCTCCTACTTGGGTAAAATATCCCCAGTTTCTATAAACCGGAAGGTGCGCGGAGGGGTAACATTCCCCTTCTAAACGTTTACTGCTGACTGATGACTGCTGACGACTGACTACTGACCGCTTTTTAAAAATCAACTCCACGTTTTAACTCCACCCCATGATTAGCATAATGTTTATGACAGAAAACCTCTGAATGAACGCTAGCCAAATCAAAATATGCTGGTGGATTAAGACAACGACCAGTAATAATTACCTCCGTATCTTTTGGTTTGCGTAATAAAGCTTCAACTATTGGCTCTACTTCTAATAATTCTAAATCTACAGTAGGATTAAGTTCATCTAAAATAATAGTCTTATATAAACCAGAAGCTATAGCTGCCCTAGCTATTTCCCAACCCCTTTCTGCTTCGACAAAATCTATTTCTTTTTGTTGTCCTCGCCACACAATAGCATCTCCACCACAACGTTGATGATCCACTAAATTTGGGTAGCTTTGACGTAAAGCGGCGATCGCTGCATCTTCTGTATAACCAATACCTCCTTTGAGCCATTGTATAATTAGGACTCGATGAGATTGGTCTTGACTAATACCCCTACCTATGGCCTGTAATGCTTTACCCAAAGCGCTAGTAGACTTACCCTTACCAGCACCAGTATAAATTTCAATCCCTGTAATATTATGAGCTTGAGCAGTTGGATGTTGATGGGGTTTCATTTCTGAATGTAAGTCGGCAATGTCCAACAAAGCTTGAGGAGCTGCACGACCTGTTGCAATAATTTCTAACTGTTCTGGTTTATCCTTTATAGTGTGAAGGACTTCATCCACTGGTAATAGACCTAAGTCCAAAACTGGATTTAGTTCGTCCAAGACCACAACTGAATATAAGTCAGAAGCGATCGCTCCTTTGGCCACATCCCAACCTCGTTGGGCTTCTTGACGGTCAAATGTAATAATTTCATTCTGGCCAAAATATTCACTTCTACCAGTGCGTACTTGGTCTATTAGATGAGGAAAGCCTTTCTGTAAGGCTTCTATGGCAGCATCTTCATCATAAGAGCGGTCAGGACCTTTGAGAAATCTCAGTAGTAATACTCTAGTTAGAGAGTCAGAATGTATCCCTAGACCTATGGAACGTAAAACTACTCCTAATGCTGCTTGAGATTTACCTTTGCTGGAGCCATCGTAAACATGAATTTGTCCCACAATTCTTTCTGACATGGCTTGTGCAGTGCGTATGCCAATCCCGTTTCTTCTCATAGGTCTCATAAGTAAGTATTTATCTATTAAATTGGTAATTATTTTTTTAATAGTAATTCTGTATTGGACAAAAATTACAAGTTAACTGTCACGACCGGGGAATAAGGAAGGAGGAATAGACAATATTAGAGTTTATCTAAAGCAACTTACCTTTTTGTTATTGATTACTTTCATCATTGTGTAAGTTAACTAATTGAAATTTATATTAGAGCAATTAACATTTTTTAATACCACGAGCAGAATTTATATCTACTTAACTTAGATAATATCTAAATAATATCAAAATTCAGACCGACTGAATTATATTTTATTTACCGAAAAATTCAGGTATAAAGCCTCTCCATTCATGGAGAAAAAAGCGGTCGATCTTCGGAGCTTACCGTAGGGTGGGATGGCAAGGAAACCTACGCCATAACCATGAGACCAAGATAAAAAAAAATCCTTTGACCCCATCCTCTTAATTTATAAGAAGAGTTCATTAATGGATAATTGATAATGGATAATTGATAATTACCTCTGGTTAAAACCGTTACGGAATTGAATATAAGGAAATATTATTTCTTTTTTTTCCCTTAAAAGGGGAGGCTTTCAACCAGAATTATTTAATTATTAATTAGTTAATTATTCGGTAATTCTAAATTCGCGCATTCTAAATTCTAAATTATTGAATTTGTCCCCAAAAATTAGCTATGAACTTAACTATTTTGCCTTTGAGGGCTATTGTCTCTAGCTCTTTAATATTATTATTAGTAATTGCCATTGAATCATTTTTTTTTCAATACCGACTTAAATTCATTCCAAAAGTTAGTGTTCAGTATGCAACTGTAATGAATTTAATTTCTACCTGTATAGGGTGGATATTCTTTTTTTATGCAGTAAGTATTGTGCCAAATATATGGGAAAAAGAAGTCGTAGCTTATATTTTATTTGGTAAAATTGGCACAATTTATCCTATATTTATACTTTTCATATTTCTTAGTTTTTTGCTTTCTCTAATTGTGAAGTTTATCAGTTTGAATTGGTGTGAAAATTTATGGAATGAAAAATATAAAAATAGTGGTGCTAGTATGAATTTATCACAAGCATTAAGACAATTAAGAACGCCAAGGTTTTTGGTGATTACACTGGCTCATATTTGCAGTCATTTAGCAATAGTATTTATTTTATTTATGCAGAGGTTTGAATTAACATGAAAGAAATTTGGAAAAGTTTTACCGATCTGTTTAAAGGTATTACTGACATTTTAAAGAATCTACTAAATTTATTACTTCCTCCTAAGTTCTGGCATTGGCAAACATTTTTATTGTTGAGCGGAATGTTATTACTGGTGTCAATAGCTGTGTCTGAAATTGATAGTAATAGGGAAGTAGAAGTTGATTTTATCTCTGTTTTAAGCTGGTTATTTTTAACATTTGCTGTCGGATGGTTGACAACTCAGAAACCATTTGTATTTCGAGGTATCAGTTTAAGTCCCTGGATTACAGCAGGGCTAATTTGCTTTCTTTTATATGAAAAATTAGAGAGCAATTTGAAGTATGTAGCTATAGTGTCTTGGCCAATAATTGCTGTGTGCATAGCAGCGATAATTTTAGTATTGAATATTCCGGAAGAATTGACAGACCAAAAAGTTAATGTATTATCAAAGCCTAGTTTTGTCATTTTAATTTTGGTAAATTTTTTGGTTAGTTGTTGGTTGGGATTATACTTTATGATTCAGGAAATAGTAGAACAATATCCCACAATGGGAGAAGATGATTTGAGTAAAAGTACATTTGTTTATCGACTGATAACGCCCTCAATAAATGATTATAGAGGTACAAAAATTCTGAATTTAATGCAAGAGAAATTGAACAATGAGTTAGCAACTCAAAGAGTGGATTTATCAGTACCTAATATGAAGTTGAAACTGCAAAATATTAAAGATGAAGTGACTAAAGAAATATCTGAAGTTAAAGAAGATGATTTCTGGAAGTTACAAACGCCAATAGTTGCTAATCAGTCTGGATATCAGTTAGATTTACAATTATTTTGGGAAGGAATTACAGCAAAAGATGAAAGTTATTATCTGAGTAAAAGTTGTAAAATTGAAGAAAGAGTAGGTCAAAGAAGTTATGGTAATACTTCACAAAATGCAGCAGTACCAATTAGAGTTGGAAATATTGAATGTGGTGCTGTAGAAAAGAAACTTGTTAAAGCAGAAAACCAGTCTTGAAGAAGGAAGAAGGAAGAAGGAAGAAGGAAGAAAAAATGAATGGGGACTCAAACCCCAACCAATTGTTAATACCCTGTAGACGGTAGAGTATTAAACCCAAAATAATAAAGATTAAGATGTGAAAAAAAATTAGAGATAAAAAATAAGTGGAAATAGGAGGTTAGGAAACATTTTATGAATTTAGGGAGAATTCTGGCAATTTCTCAAAATGTATTTTGGGAAGTAATTCGCGATCGCGTCCTTTATTTAATTGTTGTTTTTACTTTATTAATGGTTGCTGCTATTAGATTAATTCCAGAATTATCTATAGGTACGGAGGATAAAATAATCTTAGATTTTGGGTTAGCAGTTATTAGTGTTTTAGGTTTGATAGTGACGGTTTTTATTGGCACTGCTTTGGTGAATAAAGAAATTGAAAAACGTACTGTTTATGTTTTGATTGCTAAACCATTAAGTCGTTCGGAATTAATTATTGGTAAATATATTGGTTTATCAGCAGTTTTGGCTGTTTTATTGTTGACTATGACAATAATATATGGATTAATTCTGAATCTAAGTGGTATTTCATATCCTATAGTTAGTATTTTAGTAGCAGTAATATTTATTTTTATTCAGTTATCTTTACTTACTGCAGTAGCAATTTTATTTGGTGTATTTACCAGTTCTCTATTAGCGACATTATTTACATTTGGCGTTTATTTAATGGGGAATTTAAGTAGAGATTTAGTTAAATTGGGTGAGTTAAGTGATAATCCTGGAATTAGAAAGTTAATGATGGGATTATATATAGTATTGCCAGATTTAAGCAGATTAGATTTGAAAAATGATGCTGTATATGGTCTACTGCCAAGTATAGCTACTTTAGTTACTAATTTTGGTTATGCTTTGCTTTATACAATGTTGCTTTTATCTATTACTATAGCTATTTTTGCTAGGCGAGAGTTTTGAATTTAAAAAAGTTTTAGGTGCTAGGTTTGAGGTTGTCGCTGAGAAAGTTTGAGCTAATATTTATACAATTTTTCTAGTGTTGGAGGTACAAAATTTTAGGAATTTAGGGAGTAGGAAGTAGGGGGTAGGGAAAAGAGATTAATTTTAAAACTGTACCTCACTATCTGGGCAAAGTGTTCTAATTTCAAGAATCGTAGGAAATTGAGAATTTTCCCAGAAAATCTGACTAGGGAAACTTGCATTTGAAAATGGTATTAGAAAAAATAATTTGTCTGGTTTTTCTCAAGTCAATTAACTAGAGGAAGCTTTGAGGTTGTAGGTGAGAAAAGTTGGGTAATAGTTAATTCTAGGAATGGCAGTTAATTGAGAGTTTCCCCAGAAAATCTGACTAGGGAAACTTGCATTTGAAAATGGTATTAGAAAAAATAATTTGTCTGGTTTTTCTCAAGTCAATTAACTAGAGGAAGCTTTGAGGTTGTAGGTGAGAAAAGTTGGGTAATAGTTAATTCTAGGAATGGCAGTTAATTGAGAGTTTCCCCAGAAAATCTGACTAGGGTAATCTTGATTTGAAAATGGTATTAGAAAAAATAATTTGCATGTTTTTTCTTAAGTCAATTAACTAGAGGAAGCTTTGAGGTTGTAGGTGAGAAAAGTTGGGTAATAGTTAATTCTAGGAATGGCAGTTAATTGAGAGTTTCCCCAGAAAATCTGACTAGGGTAATCTTGATTTGAAAATGGTATTAGAAAAAATAATTTGCATGTTTTTTCTTAAGTCAATTAACTAGAGGAAGCTTTGAGGTTGTACAAAAAACTGAGTAATAAGTGATCAATAAAAATAGTAGCTGTATTTCCACCGCACCCTACTAGCATCTATAGCAACTTCCATTACTACTCTTGACTTATGGAATCTCTAAAATAACAGAATATCTAATATGTCTTCTTCCTTCTTCCTTCTTCCCTCTTCCTTGTGTAATTGCTATAATCAATAATAATTAAATTAACAACAGTAAAAATCAATAAATAGAGAAAATGATGTTAACAAAAAAACTCAAAGAACTGAAAACAATATTTTCAGAAATGGAGAAAGCTTTGATTGCTTACTCCGGCGGAATAGATAGCACTTTAGTAGCAAAAGTTGCTTATGATGTATTGGGAAATAAAGCTTTAGCTATAACTGCTATTTCTCCCTCTTTATTACCTGAAGATTTAGAAGATGCTCGTATTCAAGCAGCAGTAATTGGTATTTCTCATGAAGAGGTAGAAACTAATGAAATGGAGAATCCTAATTATACTTCTAATCCAATAAATCGTTGCTACTTTTGTAAAAGCGAATTGCATGATACTCTCAAACCTTTGGCTTTAAAGCGGGGTTATTCTTATGTAGTAGATGGGGTAAATGCAGATGATTTACGAGATTATCGTCCTGGTATTCAAGCAGCAAAAGAAAGAGGAGCTAGATCGCCTTTAGCAGAATTAGGAATTAGTAAGTTTGAAGTTAGACAACTTGCTAAAGAATTGGGTTTGCCTTGGTGGGATAAACCAGCTCAACCTTGTTTAAGTTCCCGTTTTCCTTATGGGGAAGAAATTACTTTTGAAAAGTTACAAAGAGTTGGTCGTGGGGAAAGATATTTGCGAGATTTGGGATTAAAAAATTTACGAGTCCGTTCGGAAAAAGATACTGCCAGAATTGAACTTCCGCCAGAACAAATCAAAGAATTTGTGTTGACAATAAATTTACCTCAGTTGGTAGAAAGATTTAAAGAGTTTGGGTTTATTTATGTCACTTTAGATTTAGAAGGATACCGGAGTGGGAAGTTAAATCAGGTTTTGTCACCGGAGGTATTGGGAGGAAAAGTTTAGGGTAGATTTCCGAGAAATTAAATTATTTCCATAATTAGGCGAATAGTGGCCACACTTGCTCCGCCAATATTATATTTGCTCTTTATGTCCTAAGCACCTTGGGGACTGCTATATCTACTTCCTTTCTCTATTGCGTATATCGCAATAGTCAAATCATTTTCTGAAGCGCATAACTTTAGAGTTTGCAGTAGAAAAATATCTAACTCCCCTTCTATTGCGTATGCCACAATAGTCAAATCATTTTGTGAAGCGCATAATTTTCGAGTGTGTCGTAGAGAAATATCTACTTCCCCTCTGTGTTGCGTATGCCACAATAGTCAAATCATTTTGTGAAGCGCATAACTTCCGAGTGTGTCGTAGAGAAATATCTACTTCCCCTCTGTGTTGCGTATGTCGCAATAGTCAAATCATTTTGTGAAGCGCATAACTTCCGGTGCGTAGTAGAGAAATATCTACTTCCCCCTCTGTGTTGCGTATGCCGCAATAGTCAAATCATTTTGTGAAGCGCATAACTTCCGAGTGTGTTGTAGAAAAATATCTACTTCCCCCTCTGTGTTGCGTATGCCGCAATAGTCAAATCATTTTGTGAAGCGCATAACTTCCGAGTGTGTCGTAGAGAAATATCTACTTCCCCTCTGTGTTGCGTATGTCGCAATAGTCAAATTATTTTGTGAAGCGCATAACTTCCGAGTGTGTCGTAGAGAAATATCTACTTCCCCCTCTGTGTTGCGTATGCCGCAATAGTCAAATCATTTTGTGAAGCGCATAACTTCCGAGTGTGTAGTAGAGAAATATCTACTTCCCCCTCTGTGTTGCGTATGCCGCAATAGTCAAATCATTTTGTGAAGCGCATAACTTCCGAGTGTGTAGTAGAGAAATATCTACTTCCCCTCTGTGTTGCGTATATCGCAATAGTCAAATCATTTTGTGAAGCGCATAACCTCCGAGTGTGTAGTAGAAAAATATCTACTTCCCCCTCTGTGTTGCGTATGCCGCAATAGTCAAATCATTTTGTGAAGCACCAAAATTTGAGGGATGTAGTGGGATCTAATACCAATTTGGAAAAAGAATGTTACGAATAATAAGAGTCATTAAAATACTTTATAGGAGATATCCATTGGACAAAAAAGATAAATTGTGACCTAATAAATAGTATCAAAGCGATTTATTCTGACTCCTGACTCCTGACTTCTGACTCCTAAAAAATAACTATGACAATTAAACTAGAAAAAATAGTACCTTGGGGTCGAAATCTTGACGAATATATTTCTATGTTCAACCTTACCCCAGAAGAGAAGAAATTAAAAATTCTCGACTGTGCATCAGGACCATCAAGTTTTAATTATGAAATGACTTTTCAAAGATATAATGTCATTTCCTGCGACCCAATATATCAGTTTAGTGCTGATGAAATTTCTCAACGTATTCAGGAAATTTCTCAAAATATGATTGACCAAGTACAGGCAAATTATGATACTTTTGTTTGGCAAAATCTACAGTCGCCAGAAAATCTACTAAAGGTCATAATGGCAACAATGGAAAAATTTTTATTAGATTTTTCTGATGGGTTTCAGTAAAAACGTTATTTAACTGCTGAATTGCCGAAACTTCCTTTTAATAATCACAAATTTGATTTAGCTTTATGCAACCATTTTCTATTTTTATATTCTGAGCATCTCTCAGCATAATTTCATCTAGAATCAATTTTAGAAATGTGTCGAGTTGCCAAACAAGTACGAATTTTTCCTTTGCTTAAACTTTCTGGAGAAATTTCATCATTATTAACACCAATAATTGAAAATTTAACAACTCAAGGATATAAAGCAGAAACTAAACAAGTAACTTATGAATTTCAGAAAGAAGGCAATCAAATGTTGCAAATATTTTGAAGAAGGAAGGAAGAAAAAATGGATGGGGACTCAAACCCCGACCAATTCTAAACACCACGGGTGACAGTTAGGTATTAAACCCAAAATAAAAAGATAATTGATGAAGGAATAATTCAAGAATTAACTATAATGAATAACATCCTCATAATTAGGATGCAAAAATAACTCCAAAAAATTTATGCTACCTTTTATTCGTTCAGACCTTAGTAATCTTAAAGCTTATACACCTCATCCTGGTGGCAGTTCAGAAATTCCTTTAGATAGACTAGATACTAATGAATGTCCTTATGATTTACCAGATAATTTAAAACAAAAGTTAGCTGCAAATTATCAAGAATTAATTGAAACAAACCGTTATCCAGATGGCAGTCATTTCAAGCTTAAAGAAGCTATAGCTCAATATGTAAATGAAGCAACTCCATCAGCTAATATTTCTGCCGATAATATTTCCGTTGGTAATGGCTCAGATGAGTTAATTCGTTCTATTTTAATTGCTACTTGTTTAGGGGGAGAAGGTTCGATTTTAACTGCTACTCCTACTTTTTCTATGTATTCTATTCTTGCCAAAACTCTTGGTATTCCCATAGTCAATGTTGGTAGAAATGAGGAAAATTTTGAAATAGATATTTCTGCAGCTCAAGATGCTATTAATCAAAGAAAAAATTCCACTATAAAAGTAGTATTTGTTGTTAATCCAAACTCTCCTACAGCTAATGCTTTAACTACTACAGAATTAGAATGGTTGCTTAGTTTGCCTGAAGAAATTATGGTAGTAATTGATGAAGCCTATTTTGAGTTTAGTCAGACTACTGTAGCTGAACAATTAAATCAACATCCTAATTGGGTAATTTTAAGAACATTTTCTAAAGCTTTTAGATTAGCTTCACTCCGGGTAGGATACGCGATCGCTGATCCAGAAGTTATTATTAATTTGGAAAAAGTTCGCCTTCCTTACAACTTACCAAGTTTTTCTCAAGCTGCGGCTAAATTAGTTCTTGCCCACAGACAAGATGTACTATCTTTTATACCAGAAATTGTGACACAAAGAGCTAAGTTATTTGATAGTTTTGCGGAAATTTCAGCTCTACAAGTTTGGGAAAGTACGGCTAATTTCTTTTATGCCAGACTTACAGATAAAGGGTTGAGTTTATTAGGAGAAAAACTGTCTCAGGAAGAAGGTTTAAATAATTTGATGCAGCAACTTAAAAATCATGGGACTTTAATTCGTCATACAGGTGGTGGTTTAAGAATTACGGTAGGAACTCCTGAAGAAAATCAGCGTACAATTGAGAGAATTAAAGGTATTTTTTCAACAATTAATAATTAATAATTAATAATTAATAATTAGGGCTTGCTGATTAAATCTAAAAGCATTGACATATAAAGGTTGAGCGCATTTTTTAGTTAAAAAAAGTCCAAGCTTAATGGTCCTAATGGTTCAAAAAATTAGCATCTTAGGCAATTGTCTTAACATCAAGTCATTTCAGTTATCAGTTAGCCTCCTAAGGCGGGAACTGCGTTAACAGTACCTCTAGCTGAAGCCTGATGCTTGAAATATGGAATATTCTCTTTTCTCTTAGTCCATTGGATATGGCGCAGGTTTCCTGCCGCATCTCACCCTTCGGGAAGCTCCCCTTTTTCCTACGGAATGCTTCCCTACGGGATGCTGCGCAAACGCAAACATGTCGCGCAGCGTTAACGGAGTTGTGCGCCAGCAAAACGACTGCTTTTTATCCTCTCAAAAGGGGAGGTTATTGACCAGAATTTTTCGGTCATTATGTTTCAAAATTGTAACTATAGTCGGCAGAATGAGTATGAAGAGTTAATCGGTTAGTTATGGATAAATTTCTCACTCATGTACCGTAGTATCAGGCATTATTGCGCCATGCAAATTTGTATGAGTTAGGTCTACATTCTTTAAATCAGCTTCAGTTAAGTCAGCTTGACTTAGAGATGCCTTATATAAATTGGCCTTGCGCAAAGATGCTTTTTTGAGATTTGCTCCACTTAATGAAGCCAAACGCAGGTCTGTCTCTCGTAACGAAGCGCCCTCTAAACAAGCCTCTCGCAAAGAAGCTTCCCGAAAATCTGCCTCACGAAAGTCAGCCCCACTTAAATTTGCTTTAGTTAAGTCTGCTCTGTAAAAGTCTGCTTCACGAAATTCTGCCGACCCTTTAACTTGAGCCTCACTTAGATCTGCATCTATCAATGAAGCACGATTCATTCTAACGTCAGTTAAGTCTGCTCCTCTGAGGTTAGCTCCTCGTAGGTCTGCTTTTTCGAGAGAAGCTTTTTTTAAGCAAGCATTCCGTAAACATATTCTGTGTAAATTAGCTCTCTCTAGGTTAGCTTTCCGCAAATCTACTCCTGTGAAGTCAATTTCTCCATTATTGTAGCGTTCAATTAATTCTTTTGAATCCATCTTAATATCCTCAATTACTTTAAAGAAAAATATTCACTTAATCAACTAATTAAGTCAACTAAATTACCTAATTATTATTTTTATTAGGTTGGCTACCTGTCCAGAGTCAAGTTTTTATTTACTGATAACTTATACCATGGGTTAAAAATAATTTTACAAATGCTGTAGGAAAGGAATCAGGAATAACCGAAGTTGAAATAAGTAAGAACAAAACCAATAATAATATATTTTCTCGCTCAATTAGATAAATAAGTTTTGAGAAAAACAGAGCAATTCTAATACCAAAATTATCTATATGTTTTTAGAGGCAACATTGATCGCGCCTGGTATAGCGCTGTGCGCAGGCAACAGGCAATAGGCGAAATAAAAAACCTATAATATAAGATTTTAGCTATTGGACACCTCTTGTAATTTGTAAGTATGCCAGCGCACAGCGCACATTGCTATATGATCAATGAATAGTAATATTATATCCCTTTAATACCGTTCAGGAAAAACTTCCTTCTTCTTCCCTCCTGACTCCTTATTTATAAGTATTCAACCGGACATGATATAACATTGCAGCCGATCTAAACTTTCTATTTAGCAACCCGGTCTCTAGGAGAAACCGGGTGTTTTAGACATTGATTATTTAGGGTAAATATTTAGAGAAAAACTGTTCATCAAAAAAGACAGCCGATTTTAATTTTTCGGAGTCACAATATATTCTGATGAAACCTGTTCTACCCTTCCTAATCTTACTAAAGCCTGATAAAACATCGCTGTAACTTCAGCACGAGTAGCAGGTTTATTTGGATTCAAAATTTTTACATCTGGATGATTTACTACCAATCCAGTTGCAGTAGCTGCTGCTACTTTTTCCTTAGCCCAATCAGGTATTTTTTCTTTGTCTTGATAAATACTTAAAACCTGATCAGGATTTGATGGAATTTCCAGATTTAAGCCACTAGCTAAAGCAACTAATACCTGTAATCTTGGTACTTCTTGTTCTGGACGAAAAATATTTCCTGGATACCCACTCAAAAAACCAGATTTAGTAGCTGTTTGAATTTCTTTTTGAGTCGGTGAATCTGCTGGTACATCCTTATAGTTAACAGCACTTTCTGTTAATTTTTCCTCAAATACTTTAGGAATTTGAGTAGCAAATTCGGCTCGAGTTACAGGTTTATCTGCCTCGAATTTATCGTTATCAACCTTAGCAATAATATCACGTTCTTTCAAAGGTTGAATGAAATTACTGGCCCAAAAATTATCTGGAACATCAGAAAATTTAATTTTGCCAATAGGAGATATTTCAGGAGATGGCGCTGCTGTACCGACTAACGGAATTTCAGAAGTTTCTGCTTTTGGAGAAGGAGAAGTTGCTGTTTCACTCGCCCCTGGTGACTCAGAAGTTTCTGCTTCTGGAGAAGGAGAGTCTGCCGTGGATGAGTCAGAAGTTTCTGCTTTTGGAGAAGGAGAAGTTGCTGTTTCACTCGCCCCTGGTGACTCAAAAGTTACCTGCTCTGGAGAAGGAGAATCTGCCGTGGATGAGTCAGAAGTTTCTGCTTTTGGAGAAGGAGAAGTTGCTGTTTCACTCACCCCTGGTGACTCAAAAGTTACCTGCTCTGGAGAAGGAGAATCTGTCGTGGGTGACTCTGTTGTTAAACTAGGAATAGGAGGGGCCAGAGGCAAAGGTGCAGTTGCCATTGGAGATCCAGGTAAGATACTTCCAATACCTAATGTGGCCAAACCCTTTCCAACTTGTGGGACTTTTGTAGATTTGGCTAATTCTAGTGTTGTCTCAGCCTCAGTATTGGCTCGAGCCAAACCTTTAAAACTTGTCTCTAACTGCTCAAAAGTATTAGTAATAGGAGTCAGAGTAGCCAAACTTGTTTCTAACTCTTCAGAAGTAGAAAGTGCTTGACCAAAATTTGATTCTGGTTCGCCAGTCAGCGTATTAAGTTGTGGTGTGCCTAAGCTAAAAATTGACTCCTCTGTACTAACATCTGGACTATCAACTATTTCAGATTTAGGTAAAGAAAGAATAGGTTTGGAGAATAGATTAAACCCATCATTCCCTCTAGTCGTTGTCCAGAAAAATACACTGCCAAGAGTCGCTAAGGCTACAAATATTGCAATCCACTCATCACGTTCCACTGGCCTTGACCGTGAAGGTGGGTTCGGAGGTATATTTGTCATTGTCATAGCTATATAGTGACAGCTCTAGATTAGACTACCATTAGGGATAAAAGGAAGATTATCGCTGCGCTCTAAGTCAGAAATAGGAAGTCAGAAGTCAGAAGTTTTTTTCTATAGACATCTCCAGAAAAGAGGGAACAGGGAACAGGGAACAGGGAACAGGGAGAAGTAATTGATAAGAATTGATTTTATTTTTGATTTTCACTCCTATGTCTTATGATAATTTTCGGTAATAAAATCTGGTAGTCCTAAAAAGGAAAGGATGAAGCTATAGGTAACGAGGCATTGTAATGATGGATGAAATGCTAGATAGTCCCTATATGATTTTCCAGCTTTTTGGAAAAAGATATAGCAATGAGCGCTGGCATCTTTACATATTACATAAATATTGATAATGTAACATAAAAGTAACTGTATGAGCTGTATTTTTCATAAATTAGGCGATCGCTAAAGGTTAAAGTTTTAAGGATGCGT
>NZ_JAAHGU010000117.1:0-23099 GCF_010692685.1 Okeania sp. SIO2F5
CAAGGAGGCATGGCCACTGAAGTTGTTTCTTTGATCAGACTTTACCCCGGCCAGTAATTAACGTAAAATACATATCACATATATATTCTACCCTTTTTTTTACTATTTTTTCACTAAAGTCCCGTTAATCTCAAATCTTGTTTCTCAAATCTGTTGATTGTTTAAATTTTTTGAATCCTTTCTTTGATTGTATCTTCAACTATTTAGTCTAAACTCCAGTAAATAATTAGTACAGGACTTACGGAGCGGCACTAATTATAGTGGATATATCTGGCATAATTACCAATTTATACACTATAATTAGCTGTACTACATAAGTCCTGTAGTATTTAAGCGAACATAATATTTAGGAGTTACGCATGAACACTATTAGTAGTAGACTGTTTCATCTTAAGTGTTGCAATAGATGTAGGTTGGGTTGAGGGATGTTAGCGCTAGCTTATCCGTAGGATAAACCCAACAACAATCTTTCTCCCCTACTCCCCTACTCCCCTACTCCCTAATGCACCATTTTAGCTGTGTCAGTCCAGTAGGGTGTGTTAACGGTGGCGTAACTGAGCAAAACCCCATATCTATTGTCAGTGCGTAAGTCCTGATATTATTTATAGCAAGGAAGGAGTTGATGTTTGACATAGATTGATGATCAACCTTAAACAGAGAAATACTTTTGTAGTAGTCATCATAAGTCCTAAGATAGATGTTACCAACATTGAAACAATAATGCCATTAAATACTGACTCAGAAATTAATTCCACGCTAAAACTTGTTAATACTGCCGCTAAAGTTGCTGCTACTTGAGGCATTGACAAAGACCAGATGGTGAAAGCTTGATTCCAACTATAGCGATAGAGAAACTTAGCGATCGCTGTTGCGAGGAATTTATCAATGACTAAAGCTATGCTAACAATAGCAGAATAGTAAATAAAACAATAAGAGTATCTGGTAGAAATTATAGTAATTTTCGTACCCTTGAAATTTTTTGTACAGTACTCAGAAATGTTTTAGTATATAGGCAGCTTTCGGCAATCAACAAATATATCAGGTATGCACTTGTGGGAAATTTGTTAACTCACAAGACTAGAAGTGACAGCCATTTTCTGAGTATGTTCGTGCAGATATTCCAAGAATGTTTGAGCTACTACCGATAATTGTTTGCCAGCTAGATAGGATACATACCACTGTCGCTTAATCGGAAAATTTTGAACATCTAGGGTAGTGAGTTCCCACTCAGAACTTTCGCAGTAGAGAGTATGCTTTGACAAAATAGAAATTCCTAACCCTCCAGCGATCGCTTGTTTAATAGCCTCATTACTACCAAGTTCTAGGCGCACTTTCACATAAATTTTGTGCTTGGCAAATAATTTTTGCACCGCCTGGCGAGTACCAGAACCAGATTCTCGCATAATAAAGGCTTGATTATTGAGACGTTTAATCGGAATATTTCTCTGGCCTGCCAAAGGATGATTTTTGTTCGCTACTAAGACCAGGGGATTATCCATCAAAGCTTCACTACATAGAGGTATATCTTCAGGAGGTTGACTACATATATATAGATCGTCTTGGTTTTCCAACATTCGTCTAGTGATGTTTTGGTGGTTTGTCACCTCCAGAGAAATATCTACACCTGGATACTCTTGGCAGAAATAACCCAAGATTCTGGGTACAAAATATTTAGCAGTTGTAACTACTGCCAAACGTAATTGCCCTTGTTTTGTCCCCTTAATATCAGCTACCGTCATTTCAAAGCGAGCGAGCTGTTCAAATACTTCCTGACAAGTGGCAAATAATTCTCTACCAACATCTGTTAAATAAAGCTGCTTGCCAATTTGCTCAAACAAAGGTATACCTACTGCCTGGCCCAGTTGCTTTACCTGAGCAGAGACAGTGGGTTGAGTAATGAATAACTCTTCAGCAGCCTTAGTAAAACTACCGTGAAGGGCCACGGTCTGAAAGACTCTCAACTGATGTAAGGTTGCCTGAATCAAGAACTTTTCCTCCTAAAAGATAAGAAAAATAAAGAAAATCTTAAGACTGGTATAAGCAATTACAAACTATCAAGTATTGCATTCCCAATTGATTTCAATAATAATCTTGACATAGACGATAGTCAATGGTTAATGTGGGTATCATTGACTTAATTAAATAAAAAAGAAAAACTTATCAATCTTTATGGCTTTTGCTACACAAGTTTTCAACAAAATAAATTTTAGGAATATCAAGGGCGATATGTTCGGCGGTTTGACTGCTGCTGTCATTGCCCTCCCTATGGCACTCGCCTTTGGTGTCGCTTCGGGTGCCGCCGATGCTGGAGCACCTGCTGCGGGTTTGTATGGTGCTGTATTAGTTGGTTTGTTTGCAGCACTGTTTGGTGGTACTCCCACCCTAATTTCTGAGCCTACCGGACCGATGACCGTGGTAACCACTGCGGTGATTGCTCACTTAACTACCACCAACCCAGAAAATGGTCTGGCAATGGCTTTCACCGTAGTAATGATGGCAGGAGTACTCCAAATTATTTTTGGTTTATTGCGGTTTGGTAAATACATTACCATGATGCCTTACAACGTGATTTCTGGTTTCATGTCAGGCATTGGTATAATCCTGATTATCCTGCAAATAGGTCCATTTCTCGGACAAGCTAGCCCCAAGGGTGGTGTAGTTGGGACTATTCAGAACATACCTAACCTTTTAACAAGTATTAATCCTATAGAGACAGGTTTAGCAGCTCTGACAGTAGCTATACTCTTTTTGGTACCAGCTAAGATCAAGAAATTTGTGCCACCACCATTATTAGCATTGGTAGTAGGAACAGTTATTTCTGTTTTATTTTTCTCAGATGCTGGTATTCGTCGCATCGGTGAAATTCCTACTGGTCTACCTAGCTTACAGTTGCCTTACTTTACTCCCGATCAATTGCAGTTAATGGTAGCTGATGCGACAGTGTTAGCAATGCTTGGCTGTATTGATGCTCTGCTGACTTCTGTGGTTGCTGATAGTTTGACTCGGACTCAACACAACTCCGACAAAGAATTAATTGGTCAAGGTTTAGGTAACTTAGCTTCAGGATTGTTTGGTGGTCTTCCTGGTGCTGGTGCCACTATGGGTACTGTAGTTAATATCAATACAGGTGCTCGCTCTGCTTTATCTGGTATTACCCGTGCTTTCATTTTAATGATTGTGGTTTTGGGAGCTGGTAGTTTAACTGCACAAATTCCTATGGCAGTTTTGGCAGGTATTTCTCTCCAGGTGGGTATTAAGATTATTGACTGGGGTTTCCTCAAGCGTGCCCATAATATTTCTTGGAAATCTGCCATGATTATGTACGGTGTCATCGGTCTAACTGTATTCGTTGACCTAATTGCTGCTGTAGGTATTGGGGTGTTTGTTGCTAATGTTCTCACTATCGATCGCTTGACTCAAATTAAATCTGAGGATGTGAAAGCTATCACTGATGCTGATGATGCAATCATCTTAGACAATGATGAGAAAGAATTACTAGACCGTGCTGAGGGTCGGATTTTATTATTCCACCTCAGTGGTCCGATGATTTTCGGTGTTTCCAAAGCTATCTCTCGTCAGCATACACTTCTGAACAACTATGAAGTGTTGATTGTAGATTTGAGCGAAGTACCTCACATGGGTGTGACTTCTGCTCTAGCAATAGAAAATGCAATTCAGGAAACTGTTGATACAGGTCGTCATGTATTCTTAGTTGGTGCTGCAGGCAGCGTCAAACGACGTTTAGAAAAACTGGGAGTTTTAGAGATTGTACCTCCACAAAATATGTTGATGGATCGCAGACAAGCATTGGTCAATGCTGTTGCTTTAGTTACTTCTGATGCTAATATTAATTCTACAAATGCTAAGGTAACTAACGAAACTCGACCCAGTTTTGATAATCTGCAAATTGGTCAAAATCCTTAATGAACAAATTAATTCACCAGTTTCACTTCCTTGAATGATTTGATTTGTAGATCAAGCAGAATCAGCTAATATTAACTCTCAGAGGTTGTTTGTAAAGAATTATGAAGTGTTTTTGCACCTGGCAAATTGGGTATTTTAGCCTATAAATCTGGGATAAATAACCAAGTTGTTACAGTTTAAAGGTCAATCATTGTATATTACACAACTTTACAAACAGTCTCTAAGCCAAAACTAGCTAGGCTGTCACGAATAGCAATCTACGTCAAATTCCTTACAGGGTAAAGATTTCATAACTCCGTTTTTTAGAATATGGCGCTCGCTATATTAAGAGTAATTTTTGCAGCCTTTGACTAATATCTGCAAAATCAAGAATTTTAGGATTATAACTAAACCGCTGAAAAGTATATCTTACAATAATCGTAGTAATTACTTATTAAAAATTATTTTGCTAGTCTCAAGTATTGAAAGCAGCAAAAATGTTTCAAATACCATTTGCGCTCCTCAAAGCTCCGAATGGTGCCCCTACAGATGGTGGTTTAACAGACAATTTGCGTAAGTCCTGAAAATGTTAAAGATTGCCCTTGATTACACTTTGGCTAGTTCTTCCCCAAGTTGGTTGTCGAAAACCTGATGATTTGCATTTGACATTGTATTTCCAATTTGTGCTAGCCAGTACAAATCGGGACACATTTTAAGTTCGAGGTCATGCTTGCCTGCCGTCCTCACCCCATAATATCTAAAATTTAAGGAGGAATTACAACATGGATTTTTTTTCCGATTTCTTGACTCTCTTCCTCGCGAAGTTGCAGTCCCCGACACTTGGCTTTCTGATTGGTGGCATGGTCGTTGCCGCCGTCAATAGCCGACTAGCAATTCCAGATGCGATCTATAAGTTCATCGTCTTCATGCTGCTCATCAGGGTCGGCCTGAGTGGCGGCATGGCGATCCGCGAGGCCGATCTGCTGCAGATGCTGTTGCCTGCGGTGTTCGCCATGGCAACGGGGAT
Source organism: Okeania sp. SIO2F5 (assembly GCF_010692685.1). Taxonomy (NCBI): domain Bacteria; kingdom Bacillati; phylum Cyanobacteriota; class Cyanophyceae; order Oscillatoriales; family Microcoleaceae; genus Okeania; species Okeania sp. SIO2F5. The sequence goes on from NZ_JAAHGU010000117.1 coordinate 4,931, forward strand.
CGCGATCGTTTTCATCGGGCGCTACACCTTGGGCTTGCTGCCGAACGTCAAAACCGTGGATGCCATTGCGACCGCCGGCTTGTTTGGTGCCGTGAGTGGCTCTACCCTCGCCGCCGCCCTGAGCCTAATGGAAGAGGAAAATATCCTATACGAAGACTGGGCCGGCGCACTCTATCCCTTCATGGACATCCCAGCCCTCGTGACTGCGATCGTCTTGGCCAGCGTTTATCTCAGCAAGCAGCGCGATACCGCACACGAGGATCTCAGTAAGCAGGAGTATCTCAGCAAGCAGGGCATTACCGCACGCGGGTATCCCAAGCGCGATACTGCTGGCCAGCGGGTCAAGATATGGCCGATCATAAAGGAAAGCCTCCAGGGTTCTGCCCTATCGGCACTGATGCTTGGCCTCGCTCTAGGCATACTAACCCAGCCGGAAAGAGTCTATGATAGCTTCTTCAATCCCCTCTTCCGCGGTCTGCTTTCAATACTGATGCTGGTAATGGGTATGGAAGCCACGGCAAGGCTCGGCGAGCTGCGTAAGGTAGGGCTATGGTACGCCATATATGCCTTTGTGGGGCCGCTGCTGCATGGGTTCATAGCCTTCGGCCTCGGTATGATTGCCCACTACGTCACGGGATTCAGCCTTGGCGGTGTGGTAATTATGGCCGTCATCGCCGCCTCCAGTTCAGACATCTCAGGGCCGCCGACTTTACGAGCTGGTATCCCGTCGGCTAATCCCTCTGCCTACATCGGCTCATCCACAGCCGTCGGCACGCCGGTTGCCCTTGCCTTGGGAATACCGCTCTTCATGGGGCTTGCCCAGGCGCTGATGGGGAACTGATCCCAAAAGGGTAGCTGTTTGCTGATGTTACCCTGGCTTGGCGACCAATGCGACGGCTATTTCAAGCTCTGTGTTGTCTCCGTTTAACAGTCGCGCGACCTAGTAGTTCTAGGCTAGGGCTTGCTGATTAAATATCACGCGCATTGACTGATATCATGTCTGGTTGAATAGTTACATTTTGGAGTAAGGAAGGCAGAAGGCAGAAGCTTTTTTGCCATTTTTACCTTTATTTTATACGCAAATGATGCTAACGGACATGATATGACTTCTTCGCCGATGTCAACCTCCTGCGGGCATGAAAAAGCCGGGGTCATGCCCCGGCTTTTTTAGTTTTACAGACTGGGTTTTGAGTCAGAATTTGTGTGCGTGCAGTACCTCCATCACGCTACAGATATAGGCGATGCCCGAATAATCGTCAAAAAACTGCGCTGCGACTTCATCCGAAATCTTCACCGCCATATCCCGATTGGGGGTAAGCACCTCGATCTTTATATTCGAGTAGGTTTCGGAAACGGTGGGTCCTCCGGACGAGCGCACGTTGCGACTGCCTTTACCGCCAGCGTCCACCACTGTATAACCGGTAGCTCCGGCTTCGTCGATGATCTTGGCGATCTTTTTCAGCAGCAACTTTTCCGTGACGATGACGAGCTTACTGGCTTGCTGGGTCATGTGGATTACCTCTTAACGCGTGTAGTCATTGAACTATACAGAAACTCAGGAAAACTTTAGCACTACGCGCTATCGCGCCGATACGAGTTGGCGAAGGCAATACAATCGCATTCGTGTACACGTTACGTAATAGCGCGCTTGCCATACTGAATATGCTAGCACTATACCATCTATCAGTCAAGAGGAAACGCACTGATGATTTATAGAACCCATTTGGGATCTTTGAGAGCGGTATGTGCTTTTGACTTCCGTCCTCAGTCTGAGCGAGCCAGTGGAAATTCAGGAACGAGAATGGATAAAAAGCGGATGAGACCCCGCGTCGCCCAATAGCAAATCTGGTAGCTTCCCTTGCAGGTAGAAAAATACTCTCATCTCCCCATCTCCCCATCTCCCCATCCCCTCATCCCCCCATCTCCTCTTCCATTTTTAAATAGATCCCAAATGGGTTCTATAGTTGGGGGTGGGGAGTAGGGGAGCAGGTAGGGCTGTTTCATTCTCGATAGACACGGAGACGCACCAGACACGGAGACACGAAGATGGAGCCTTGCTCAAATCCCCGTTAAAAGAACAACTTTTGACTTCTGACTTCTGACTTCTGACTTCATTAACCACCAACAGGTTCAAGCCGAATTAATTGTCCGTTAGGCCGATCGGTTAGAACATACAGTAGTCCATCAGGCCCTTGTCGCACATCCCGCACTCTCTGACCTATAGAAATAGACTCCTGAGTGACAACATTACCCGCTTCATCTAGCTCAATACGATGGATATCTTGCGATACTAACCCACCCGCAAATAAATTACCTTGCCACTGTGGAAAGCGATCGCCACTGTAGAAAGCTAAACCAGAGGGCGCTATTGATGGAGTCCACACTACTTTAGGGTCTACCATACCAGGGCGAGATGTTTCAGGAGAGATGAGTCCTCCAGAATATTCGCGACTGTGAGTAACTGCTGGCCAACCGTAGTTTTCTCCGGCCTCAACAAGATTCAGTTCGTCGCCACCTCGAGAACCATGTTCTGTTGCCCAGACTCTATTCCTTGTGGGGTCAAAGGTGATTCCCTGGATATTGCGATGTCCGTAACTCCATACGGCAGGTTCAGCATCTGTAGAAGTTGCAAAAGGATTATCGGAGGGCACAGATCCATCATCATTTAACCTTAAAACTTTGCCCAGATGACTACGGCGGTTTTGAGCTTGTTGGCGGATAAATTCGCCATTAAACTCAATAGGTGGGTTGCCACCATCACCAATTGTCATTAGTAGAGTTTCGTCAGGCAGCCAAATAATGCGTGACCCAAAGTGTTGCGAGCCAGTTTTGGTCTGAGAAACCTCGAAGATTACTTGCAGATCGCGCAGAGTATTATCCTCAAGTCTCGCCCGTGCAATGCGGGTACGGTTTGCCGAGCGATCGCCGTGGGAATAAGTGAGATAAATCAAGCTATTTTCTGTAAAGCGCGGGTGAATTGAGACATCCATTAATCCCCCTTGGCCAGAAGCAAAAATTTCAGGAAGTCCTGCAACCGGAGTTGGATCTAGAGATCCATCACGCACAATTCGCAATCTCCCTGGTCGCTCGGTAATTAGCATAGTGCCATCAGGAAGCCAGGCCAGACCCCAAGGATGTTCTAGGTCTTCTACCATTGTAATTTTCTGCAAACCTGAATTAGTCGCAACATTTTTAGGAGAGTCGGTTTGATTATTAGAAACTGATGCAGTCTGAGTCTGAGCAGCAGTAGATGAATCAAGTTTAACTTTGGTGGTACAACTTACAGTCCCGAATATAGCGATCGCTATAGTAGTGCGAAATACTATTTTACTTCCTGCTTTTATGAGGCGATCGGGTAGATCGAAGGTTTTTTGGTCGGACTGAGAAAACAAATTATTTTGAAACATATTATTCTGCCACATTTTTATGACTATAGAATCTTTACTACTGCTCAATTATAAGTATTTATCCGAACTGGATATTAAACAAATAAACTGTATTCCTTCCCAAAACTGACAGACACAAAAAAATATGAGCAACCAAACAATCTCGGATTTAAGTCAATAGAGTTAGTGATTCAAATCACTGCCAGATGAAAAATGAGCTAGATATTATACTGTTGGGTGTTATCAAATTCTTATAAACATCGGCCGGGACATTAGAAGTAGTTAAAATCACTTCTTGATGAAAAAGATTCATGATATTTGTCCCATAGAATTATTCAAAAAAAAGTTTTCCAGGCTGCATCACTGACTAAAACACAGAAATATGTGTTCTAGAGGATGGGTTGATTAAAGTCCCGTTAATTAATTTCGGAGCTGAAAGTAAATAGTTTTAACCCATCAAATGTCAACATTGAACTTAATTCACGAGAGTTATTAATGGCCAAAAATTCTAAAAAACTAGACAAGTCTAAAAATTACAATAAAATTAATCACACTAATGAAAATCAATTGGTTGAGTTGCAACTTGATGAACTTAAATTAGTTGTAGGGGGAAAAAGAAGAGGAAGAAGAGTCCCTGGAGACCATGGGGGGGGGTAGTCTACCCCCTGGTGGTTTGTTTCCGTTGGGTTAAGGAGTTAATAGAATTTCAGTAAAAATTTGTAGCTTTTTACACTGTAATTGCAGCTTTAACCCAGAGTCAAGCTGCAATTATTACTTAGTCTATCTAACACCCATCTATACTATAGATTAAGCTATCAGAGTTAAGAAAACGAAAAAGAAAGACTGTTGCCATTTTATTCTTGCAAGGGATACAAAAATGCCTAACTTTGATAACTTTCAAATCTATATAATCTATTACTTAACTTATTTGATAGGTTTTTGGAGCTTTTATATCTCCAGAGCGAGTGCTCAACTAATCCCTGACCGTACCTTAGGAAAAGAAAACTCAGTCGTCACACCTAACACCAATATCAAAGGTATAGAGAGCGATCGCATAGATGGTGGTGCTAAACGTGGTGCTAATTTATTCCACAGTTTTCAAGAATTCAACATTCAACGGGGACGAGGAGTTTACTTTCGCAACCCTGATGGAGTAGCAAATATCCTGACTCGCATTACAGGAAGCAACACCTCGAACATATTGGGCATCCTGGGTGTACTTGGAAATGCTAACTTATTTTTCATTAACCCTAACGGCATAATATTTGGACCAGAAGCTCAATTAGACATCGGAGGTTCCTTCTATGGAGCTACTGCTGATAGCATCTTATTTAAAAATGGATTTGAGTTTGCCACTTCAGATCCTCAAGTTCCTCCGTTACTAACAGTTAATCTTCCTATTGGGTTGAGGTTGCCAGAAAATCCTGGAAGTATTCAAGTTCAGGGGCAAGGTCATAACTTAACCTTCGATCCAGATACCTTTTCTTACGTTAGGGAAAATCGCAATATTGGACTGCAAGTTGGAGTCGGTGAAACCTTAGCTTTGATTGGAGGAGATATCTCCCTGGAAGGAGGGAACTTGACTGCAGAAGGAGGACACATCCAACTAGGCAGTGTTCAGAGTGGGGTGGTGGAAGTCACTAATTCTTCTACCCTTAACTATGGTGAAATATCTGTATTCAGAAATATTCAACTGTCTCAAGCTAGCTCTATAGATGTGAGTGGAGCAGGAGCGGGAGACACTCAAATTCAAGGTCGGGTAATTAAAGTACGAGATGGTTCCATAATTTTAGGGAAGACTTTGGAATCAGAGGATGGAAGTACATCAATTATTAGAGCTTCTGATTCAATAGAGGTAGAGGGAACAACTCCTGATGGTCAGATTATCAGTGGTATTGTGGCAGAAGTAGCTCCGGGGGCAACAGGTAGAGGTGGTAACTTGATAGTGCAGACTAAAAGCCTTCTTTTAAGAGAACTGGGAGAAATCCGTACCACTACATTAGGTCAGGGTAATGGAGGAGATTTAACTATCTCTGCTACTGATGTCGAACTCATTGGAACTTTTGCCGATCAATTTGGGCGTGTTACTGCTTTAAATACTTTTGTGGAGATATTAGGTGAAGGAGATGGAGGAAATTTAAGACTCCAAACAAAAAAATTACGCGTACGAGATGGAGCGCAAATTGCTGTCAATACGTTTGGGAAAGGAAATGGAGGGGATTTAATAATTTCTGCTGATCATGTAGAAATCATTGGGATGTCTCCTGATGATGAATCTATTAGTGGCTTGTTTAATGGGACAGTAGCATTCACAGAAACAACAGAGTTGGGAAATGGAGGAAATTTGATACTCCAAACAAAAAGTTTACGAGTACAAGACGGAGCGCAGATCAACACTTCTACTGGGAGTCAGGGAAATGCAGGAGATTTAATCATCTCTGCTACTGATATCGAACTTATTGGAACTTCTGAGAATAATGAATTTCCCAGTGGCTTATTTGCGAGAGTTAGAGATGAAGTGGCAGGCAATGGAGGAAATGTGAGGCTCCAAACAAAAAATTTACGAGTACAAGATGGAGCACAGATCGCGACTGGCACAAGAGGGGAGGGAAATGCAGGCAATATAACTATCTCTGCTCAAGACATAGAACTGATAGGCACTTTTGCTAATGAAGAATTTCCCAGTGGTTTAATTGCCACAGTACAAGAAGGAGCATTAGGAAATGGAGGAAGTATCACAGTCAATACAAAAAAATTACGACTTCAAGATGGAGCGCAGATCAACGCCCGCAGCAGAGGTGGGGGAGATGCAGGCAATATAACCATCTCTACTAAAAACACAGAAATAATAGGAAAATCTCCCAATGGTATATGGCTAAGTGGCTTAACCGCAGAAGCAACAGATGAAGGAACAGGAAGAGGAGGAACACTAACCATCCACACCGAAACCCTCAATCTCCGCAACCAAGCCGAAATCACAGTCAGCTCCGCCACCCAACAACCAGCAGGGAACCTAGAGATCAACAGCAACAACATCCTCATCGAAAACCAAGCTAGTATCAATGCTGAAACCACAGCAGGCCAAGGCAGCATCACCATCAACAACAACAACAAAGACCTCATCCTCCGTCACCACAGCAACATCACCACCAACGCCACCGGGTCAGCCACCGGAGGCAACATCACTATCAACACCGAAAACCTAGTCGCCCTAGAAAATAGCGACATCTCTGCCAACGCCCAACAAGCCTTCGGCGGCACCATAAACATCACCGCAGCAGGCATATTCGGCACAGAATTCCGCCCCCAACAAACAAACCAAAGCGACATCACCGCCACCTCAGAACTAGGAGCATCATTCAGTGGGGAAGTCAACCTCAACACTCCAGAGGTAGACCCCAGTGACGGACTCGTACAATTTGACGACACCATCGAAGACATCTCAGCTCTCATAGACCAAAACCCATGTCAACGAGGAGAAGGCAGTGAATTCACCATTACAGGTAAGGGAGGTTTACCCCCTACTCCCAGAGATTTTCTCACTCCCTATAACATATCCCAAGAAGAAACTCCTGCTACCTCTGAAAAATTTGTCACCCCATCAGAGCCAGAATTTATCGAAGCACAAGGATGGGTATCCACACCAAACGGCATCCAACTCATCGTCAACCCAGATACTGCTATACCTGTTCGCCCCTGGTTAACTCCTCCCAACTGTGAAAAACTAGATTCTCAACAACTTCAACCCTATCTACTTGCTAGCACTACAGACATAATTCCATCTCCTAATTCTCAACCTCTACAGGTAACTATTCAACAATTCAACTTTCAAGGCAATACAAAATTTAGCAACGAAGAATTACAACAACAACTCACACCATACCTCAATAAAGCGATCGCCTTCAACCAACTCATAGCAGCTCGCACTGCCATTACAGAATATTACACCAAAAATAACTATATCACATCAGGTGCTTTTATTCCTCCTCAAACCATTACTGAAAACGGCACAGTCACTATCCAAGTAGTAGAAGGAAAAATTGATGAAATTGACATTAATATCGAAGGCAGATTAAATGAAAATTATATCAAAAGTCGCTTAGAAAAAGCAACAATAGCTCCCATTAATCAAGACAAACTGCTATCAGCTTTACAATTATTACAACTAGACCCGTTAATTGACAATATCTCAGCGGAACTTTCAGCAGGAGTTAGACCAGATACAAGTGTATTAGCAGTAGAAGTCGTCACCGCTAACCCCTGGCAAATAGCAGCTATTACTAATAACGGGAGAGTACCAAGTGTCGGAACTTTTCGGCGGGGAATAGAAGTAGGTCATGGCAACCTCACAGGTATGGGTGACAGTTTCAATACTCTCTATACCAACACCGATGGCAGCGATCTAGTAGAATTATCTTATGCAATTCCTGTAAATTCTCGCAATGGTCGCATAGAAATGTTTTACCGCTATCAGGATAATGAAGTCATAGAATCACCTTTTGAAAGACTAGATATTCAGTCAAATTCTCACACCTACGAATTAACTTTTCGTCAACCAATAATACAAACACCAAGGCAAGAATTTAGTGTGGGGGTAGGTGCAACCAGGCGAGATAGTCAAACATCAGTTTTAGGAGAAAACTTTCCATTATCAGCAGGTGCTAATGATGATGGTGAGACTAAACTGTCAATATTGCAATTTTTCCAAGATTATCAATTACGAGGAGATAATCAGGTTTTGGCGCTGAATTCCCAGTTTAATATTGGGTTGGGGATATTAGATGCGACGGTGAATAGTGATGAACCAGATAGTCGGTTTTTTTATTGGCGTGGTCAGGGACAATGGGTGCGTGAGTTAGCAACAGATACTTTATTAGTAGTGGGAGGAGATGTGCAGTTATCGCCATCAGAGTTGGTGCCGTTAGAAAGGTTTGGTTTAGGAGGATACAGGAGTGTCAGGGGTTATCGTCAAGATACTCGTTTGACTGATAATGGGGTCTTGGGTACGGTGGAGTTAAGGTTGCCAGTGCCCTGGGTTTCAGGGAAGAATAGGTTATTTCAGGTAGTACCATTTATTGATGGTGGGGTGGCCTGGAATAGTGATGGCGAGGAGGTATCAGGGACCAATGCTTTGGCAGCAGTGGGGGTAGGGTTACAGGTTAAGTTATGGGATAGGATTAATATGCGGTTGGATTATGGAATTCCTTTGGTGGATGTGGACTCACGCGATCGTACTGCTCAGGAGGATGGGTTTTATTTTTCTGTTTCTTCTTCTCCTTATTGACTTTGGTGAATGTGGAATTGTCTGCGGTTGTCTGATAATTAGGCTCATTAGTAAAACGTTCCTGGACTAAATCCTGTAAATCTTTTTCCCAGGCTTGAATATCAGGTGTTTTTGACGTAGGACCTTTTTGATTGCTTTTAGATTCTGGCTCGTTTACTGTTTCTGTTTCTGGGTCAGGTTCTTGTTTTGGGTGCAAATAATTTCCTATTATCTCTTCAAGTAATTTTTCCGGCTTGACTCCCTGTTGTTTGGCTAAAGCTCTTAATTTGTCCCAGACATCCCTGGGTATTTTTGCTGTGGCTAAAAGAGGTGTTGTTTCCCCGGTAATAGTAGTTTCTATGTAATTAGCTGTAATAGGTTTGGATTGATGTTTTGCTTTATCCAGCACTTCTTGCCAACAACTCATCGTTTCATCAGCCTCCTCACTGACTTGACTAACAGAAGTGGCTAATCTTGTAGCTTGAGATACGTTGTCTGGCAGCTCGGTGAATCCTTGCAATATCAAGTTCCAAGATGTTTGAGCCGCTTTAATGACTTGTTTGACGTAATAGACCGATTTTTTCAAACCTTTTACGCAATATTGTTTGAAGGTTTTAAATCCTAAATTTTCATAAAGCTTATAAATTTGAAAAGCTCTCAAAGCCATGCCTTCTTTGATATAGGCATATCTGTCGGCCAGCATATCTATTTCCAGAGAGGCGATCGCATAATCGCCATTTTTCCAGGTGTTGTCCCAAAACAAATCGCAAAATTTATCTAGATGGCCATCTGCCCATTGAGGAAGTTCTGGGTCATTAAAAGGTATCTCGAATCCGTGGTTATATAAATTTCCAATCATAAGTAAGAAAGTAAGAAAAAGTAAGGTTAGTAAGTAAGGGGTGAAGTAAGGAGATCAAACCCCACCCCGAAAGATATCCAATAGATAGTCACTAAGAATAAGTATGCTGATGTCGCTTAAGGACTAGGTTTTAACTGTTTGAACTGCTTCGTTGGGCGTCACCTCCTGGAAATTATTTCTGTATAAATATAACTTTACAATAACTTCTGTATACAATAGTTGTCAAGAGTTTAGTTAGAATCTTTCTATACAGAAACAATGGATACTTTAGAAGGACATGGCAAGACATCCAATTCACGGAGTGAGAAAAGAACGAATCAACTTGACGATAACGCCAGAATCTCGGCAAAGGTTGAAACAGATAGCAGAAGCTTTGAACACCAGTCAAGGAGAACTACTAGAGAAGTGGATAAAAGCATGGGACAAACTGGAATCCGTTGGATTATTGGGGGAATTCTTGGCCTGTTCCGGGAAGTAATAGACGAAGCTTTGAGTTATATGGACGATGATGGCGAAAGATTAGAAAAAAGACTAGCAGATCATAAAAATAAGAAAGCTAGTTTTTTAGAAAAGTCAGCAGCACTAGAGAAGGAAATCAGCCGCCTATTGGAACAGGTCGAAAAGCTTCCAGAAGAAGCAACAACAGAAGAAGAATAAACTCAGGTAGCCGATCGCAGCAATGTGGTCGGTATTTTTGCATCGACATAAATTAGAGAAGTGCTATACCGTGAATATTGGTGTAATAATTGTGGCCATCATTGGCCTCATACAAATACTGTAGGGATTATTTTTGAGGAAATTTAATCAATATGCAGAATCTATTCAAAAAAATTTATCAATTTATTAGTAACAAAAATAGGCTAAAGATCGGGATATTACAGTGGATAGCGATCGCTCTATTTGGTTTTTGTATCAGTCTGGGAATTAATTTTTTATCTCCCATTTTAGCACAATCTTCTCCTTCTAGTTTAATCCAGCAAGGAGTCCAATTGTTAGAGCAGGGAAGGGCGGAAGCTGCATTGGAAGTTTGGCAACAAGCAGAAGTTATTTATCGGAAAAATAACGATCATATTGGCGAAATTAGAAGTCAAGTTAATCAAGCTCAAGCATTAACAAGTTTGGGATTTTATAGACGTTCTTGTGATACTGTGCTACAAGCATTTGGCAATGATTTACACTGTGAACGCTTGACGGAAAATGACTTACAAACTGTTTTGTCAAGATTTAATACATCAAATACTAATCTCAATTTTCAAGGGCTACAAAGTTTGGGAAATGGATTGCGTGTATTGGGAAAATTGGCTTTATCTCAAAGGGTTTTAGAAGCTAGTTTTCCATTGGTAAATTCTCAAAATATCGAAGGTCAATTATTGTTAAATTTAGGAAATACAATTCTTTCTCAAGCTCAAGGAATTGCTAATTTTAAGCTCAGAGAAAAAGCAGAAAGACAAACTATAATCCAAGGTTTATCTTATTATGAAAAAGCAGTGACTGTTTCTGATGAGGAATTAATTAAAATTCAGGCAACTATTAATCATCTTAGTCTGTTACTTGAATTAAACCAACAATGGCAGAATAATTCAGGTGATAATTGGCTGCAACCTCATGTGCAATTTCAGATTGATACTTTACCTCAAATTATTCAAAATTTAAATAAAATTAATCCCTCTCCTAATTCAATTAAAGCAATAATTAAATTAGCCGAAATATTGATTAATTTTGAGCAAATAAACGCCAAATTAAGTTTAGCTCAACTACAGAATAATTTTGCCGAATTAACTTTACCAAATACTATTAATGAACAATTCCTCAATCAAGCAATTCAACAAGCAAAAATTATTCATGATTCTCGTTTAGAAGCTTATGCCATTGGAATTCAAGGAAAATTGCATCAAAACATGGGAAAACTAGAGAATGCACTTAATTTGACAAATCAAGCCTTGGCGATCGCTCAAAAAATCTCTGCTTCAGATATTGCTTATCAACTCCAAGAACAATTGGGAGATATTTTTATTCAACAAGGAAATTCCTCAGAAGCACTTTTAGCTTACAAATCTGCTTTTAATACCCTGCAAGTTTTACGACGCAACTTGGTAGCTTTAAATAGAGATATTCAGTTTGATTTTCGGGCAAATATTGAACCTTTATACAGAAAACTTGTAGCATTATTACTTCAGCCTGAATTTGGTTCAACTCAACCAAAATTTTCTAATATAAAAGCAGCTCAGAAGGTAATTGAATCTCTACAATTAGCAGAATTAGATAATTTTTTCCAAAATGCTTGTGTCAATACTGAGGATATTAATATCGATGAAATTGATAAAAATGCAGCGGTTATTTATCCAATATTGTTAGATAATCAATTAAGTGTTATTCTCAAAATGCCGGGAACTGACAACTTTCGTTATGCTTCAGTAAGCGATCAAAACTTTGCAGCACAATTTCAGGAAACCTTATTTAATCTTAGAGTTTACATTAAAACTATAAGAGGAATCAACAAAGTTAAATTACCATCTAATCAACTTTATCAGTGGTTAATCAAACCCTTTGAAACAGATTTGGAAATAGATTTAGAACGCGATAACAGTAAAATTAAAACCCTAGTTTTTGTTTTGGATGGGTTACTCAGAAATATTCCCATGTCTGTATTATATGATAGTGATCGCGAACGTTATCTCGTGGAAAGATATGCAATTGCAGTAGTACCGGGTTTACAATTAGTCAATCCCAACCCCTTATTAAAAGAGCAAGTACGAGTATTAACTGCCGGAACAAGTCAAAAAGCACCTAGTTATGAATTGGAAGGTTTTAGTCCACTACCCAATATTCAACAAGAACTGGAAGCTATTGAAAAAACTGTACCAAAATCCGAGAAATTAGCAGACGAAAAATTCACGAAAACTAACATTCAAGCTCAGATTAACTCTGAACCTTTTAACATCATCCATATTGCAACTCACGGACAGTTTAGTTCTAATCCAGATGATACCTTCATTTTAGGATGGGACGAACGTATTAATGTTCGAGATTTAGACCGATTGCTTCAGACTAATAATTTCACACGATCAGGGCGATCGATCGAATTATTAATTTTAAGTGCTTGTCAGACTGCATTGGGAGATACGCGAGCAGCATTGGGTTTAGCCGGAGTTTCCATTCGGGCAGGCGCTCGTAGTGTTTTAGGGAGTTTATGGAATGTTAATGATGCCTCTACAGCAGAATTAATGAAACAGTTTTATCAACAATTATTGCAGTCTGGTAGTTCACAACTCAGAAAAGCGGAAGCACTGCGTCAAGTTCAAATGAAATTTATCAAAGGAGAAATAGAATTAAATGCAGATTACGATAAACCCTATTATTGGTCATCATTTATTCTTGTTGGTAATTGGTTATAGTTGTTAAGGAAGAAGGAAGAGGGAAGAAGGAAGAGTTCATTAATGGATAATGGATAATTGATAATTACCTCTGGTTAAAACCGTTACGGAATTGAATATAAGGAATATTTTCTTTTCTCTTGGTCTCATGGATATGGCGAGGAGACCTCGCCATCCCTCGACCGCTTTTTCCCCGATCAATGGGAGGCTTTAAACCAGAATTATTTAATTATTAATTATTAATTATTAATTATTCGCTAAGAGGGAAGATTTATATCACAGGACTTAGGCAAATTCACCTTGAAAACGCCATATGTAGAGGCGTTAGCGGAGCTTTGCATTAGCAAATGGCATTCGCCCTCACTCGATTTAGTGTCCGTGCGTAAGTCCTGATAGTATAATTTCATCTAACCTTTTTTATCACTGTTTTTTGATCATTTTTTAGCGGAAATAACTGAGCAGTTACAAAATCCTAAAACAATTACAAATCAATAGACATCTCCAATAATAAAAAATGGTAGTCCTGCATAGTAATGGTATACAAGGAACAAGGGATGCTTGGCACGGGAGCAAGATGCTCCCACTGCCATACCTCATAATAAAAATAATGCAATGCACTACCATTACAATGCACTACCACTTAAAAAATAAAATCAATTACCGCACAGAAATTATCAATTATTTCCCCCTACTCCCTCTTTTATGAAGATGTCTAATACTTTTAACTTTTGACTTTTAACTTCCACCTAGCGGCACTAGCTTCTCAGCGAACCTAAAAGAAACTCCCCAACGGAAGACTCTTCATAATAATCTAATCCTGTGATCTTAGCAAAATTATCTGAATCTCCAATCCCCAAAGCACAGGGAGCTAAGTGCATTCCCGTTGCCATCAAATAAAAGGTTTGATACAACACACCAACGTGCTTTAATATCAAAGCATAAGCAATTGATTCATATTTCCAAAATAGTCGTCCAAACCTAGCTGTTATTACCAACAAAACTTGAGGTTTGTCTTGTTGCCACTAGATGTGTAAGCATCCTCTATCAACTCCTCCACATCTGAATTCCAATCGGAAATTTGATACAGACAATGCTCCAAAGGTTGATAGTGATAGACTCCTGCTTCCAACCCTTGACAACGGTTAACTACTGGATAAATTTCCAATTCATAAATTGCACCGCCACAAGGATAAGGACGATAGTTTAAATGGAAAGTACCAAATTATTCGGTTTCCACCGTCTCTATTTTCTTAATTCTGGCGCAACAATACAAAAGTTTTTCCAATTGTTGCACCCTTATTGGTTTCTCGTCGTACTCCCGAATAGACTGGCGTAACTCTAATGCTTTTGTCAACGGAATGTCAATTTGACTCAAATATTCTAAATTGGGTTGCACCAATTTAATTACCTTGTCACTCATTGGTGGTTTAACAATGGGTAAGTGTTCAGTTTTACCAAAAAATCGCATTGTACCACCAGAAGGGTTATTATGTCTTCCAAGTCGAGAGCGACTGTGAAATAGCAAGTCGTGAAATTCCCAATACATGAGGGGGGTGGGTTCCGTTTCTGGTGATAACATTTGAGTTGCCATTAACAGAGCTAGAAATTTTTGGGCAATTTCTTCCGTAATATCGGGAATATCTGTACTCAAACTGCTAGCGGTTTGTGGTTGGGACAATTTAGCAAGCAAAGCAGCACATCGCCAGTCTAATGCAACTATTTTACTTTGAGAAAGGGGACATTCTATAATTGTTTCTCCTTGGTTTTGATGTAAATAGGCAAAACGGGATAAGGTGAATTTTCCTTGTAGTTGTTAAATTTCTGGAGACTCGAAGCGATAATTTTTTTCTACTATTGGGATAGCTGTTGCCAGGGGGAAAACGGAATGGCAAACGCAACCGATGTTTATTAATTTCTGCCTAATCTGGAATTAGAGGCAATAAGTCAGGGCAGTCAGTTCACTGAAGAAGTAGCTTCTGAATTAGCCAATGAAATTGACTCTGCTGTTTGGTCGAAAGTTAAATCTAAACTTTTTAATCCATAAACTGTGATCAAAAAAAAGTACCTATTATAGTTGATACAAATATTTTATTTTCAACATTGCTCAAAGAAAAATCCAGTTTTAGTTAGTTATAGCGCTGTGCGCAGGCAACAGCTCATCTGGCAACAGCTCATCTGGGGGAATAAAAAAACCATAATATAAGGCTTTTAGCTATTGGACAGTTCTTGTAATTTGTAAATATGCCAGCGCACATTGCTATACTACTAAGTTCAAATTATGACTTTTTTATCTGCGAGCAAGTGCTAGTATAATTATTTAAGCGTAAGGAAAAAATACTAAAAGCTAGTCAATTAACTGAAGAGGAAATTATTAAGATTTATCAGATACTGCTCAAACATATTAATCTCTATAAAGAAGACTTGATTTTAGCTGAAAATTTAGTAACAGCATATCAGTTGTGTCAGGATATTGATGAAACTGATACTCCTCATATAGCTCTAACTATAGAATTAGATGGCTTGCTTTTGGCGTGGAGAAAGACGAGTTTTTGGATGTGTTATTCATATTGAGATTAGGTCAGGGAAAATTTGGGTTCAACGAGATGGAACTGAAGTAGGAATAGCTAGGGAGTTAATTGAAGCGGGGGTGCCTAAGTCTGATATTGTACTAGGATACAGGTCGCCTTATATGCGTAAATTTACAAACTTGGGGATGGTTATAGCTGAAGTCAGAAGTTAAATTGAAGAAGGCAGGAGGCAGGAGGAGATTCAAGACTTCTCTTTGAAGGCAGAGGGCAGGAGGCAGGAGGCAGGAGGAGATTCAAGACTTCAATGTAGTTCTACCATTGTTACTTTTGACTTTTGACTTTTGAATGCATGCCTTTTGACTTGAAATGGAGCGATCGCTTATTTATTACTGTGAGATGGGGGCGTTTTGGTTGAGAACGATTAATTTAAGATGGAAACCGCCCCTACTGTTGCAAAATTTTCGGCTTTTGTTACTTTTAACTTTTGACTTTTGCCTTTTGAATTAATTGAGAGCGATCGCCCTCTTCTTACTTTTAACTTTTGCCTTTCTAGCTCCTGCTTACTGCCTTCTGCCTCCTGCCTTCTGCCCCCTGCCTTCTTCGTAAAAATCACTTCATTAAAACCAACTAATTTTGTACCTCACCATCACAGAAATTGTTATATAATCAACACAAAAATAAAGTAAGTAGTAAAAACAATGAAGTTTATCAGCCCCAAAACTGACTTTGCTTTTAAAAAAATATTTGGTTCTATTCACAGTCAAAATATTCTCATTAGCTTTCTCAATGCCATAGTTTATGACAATCAAAATATTATTCAATCTCTCAAAATAATTAACCCCTATAACCCTGGAGTTACTAACACTATTAAAGAGACTTAGTTTGATGTAAAAACACTTTTATATAATGGTTATACAGTCATCATTGAAATGCAAGTATTGAATGTAGAAGGTTTTGAAAAACGAGTAATTTATAACCTAGCTAAAGCTTATGGAAATCAATTAGATGTAGGTCAAGGTTATATGATGTTAACCCCTTTTATCGCTTTAAAAATTACCGATTTTGTTTTATTTGAAAATGAAAAAACGGATAAAATGATTACTAAGTTTAAATTTAAAGAAGAGACAGGATTGTTTAATTATCAAGATGAATTAACTTTAATGTTTTTAGAATTACCGAAATTTAACAAAGAATTATCAGAATTAGAAACCCTCAGTGATAAATGGATATATTTTATTAAATCAGCGCCAAATTTAGAAGTAATACCCTCTTCATTAGGAGAAGTATCAGAAATAGAGGCGGCATTAAATATAGCGAATAAAGCAAATTTAAACAATGAAGAATTAGAGGAATTAGAGAAACAGGAAATGTTGATTAGAGATAAGAAAGGAAAAATTAGTTTGGCGATAAAGGAAGGAATTGGTATTGGACGGGAAGAAGGAATTGGTATTGGACGGGAAGAAGGAATTGGTATTGGAATGGAAATTGAACGGGAGCAAATAGTGAAACAAATTTTACGTCAAATTCGCAGAAAGTTTGGAGAAATAGCTCCAGAAGTTAAAACTCAGATAGAGCAGTTATCTATGGAAAAATTAGATATTTTAGGAGAAGAAATTTTTGATTTAGCAACCATCATAGATTTGGAAAACTGGTTCGCTAATTAACAAACAAAAAGCAGAAGGTAGGAGGGTTAGGAGGCAGGGGGCAGGAGGCAGAAGGCAGGAGGAGATTCAAGACTTCAATTTTTGTCACTTTTGAATTTTGACTTAATTGGGAGCGATCGCTACTTTCTGCCTCCTGTTATAATTACGCTCCTAGTTTTGCTATGGCCCGATAGATAAAAAAGGGCTAGAGCAAAACTACAAACAAATTACTTCTGCCTCCTGCCTCCTGCCTCCTGCCTTCATTTAGGCACAGACCAAGACCGCACCTTACCCAAAGTCACAGGCATTAAGTCAGACACATCAATAGTAAAACGATAAACTTTCTTTGCTCTCCTAGTATTGTCTGGATTAAAAAACTTCAACTTCACATCCCAACAGTTACTATTATAACGACAGAAGGGACTCTTCTCTACCTCTATACTGTGCAACTCCATGCCGATCGCCACTGCTTCAGAAATAGTCGCCGTTGCTTGGAAAGCATTTGTTGCTGCAAAGTTGAGGGCGCGATCGCGGTCTGCTTGCCCCAAATTCCGCAAGTCATAATAAACCCGTTCCAAAAAGCTTCTCAGAGATTTCCGTATTGCCTCCTCTTCTGCCTCTGCTCGTTCGGCACTGACTGACTCCAAGGCACTATCTATCAGAGTATTCACCGTCCAACCATACATTCCCCTGGGACTGTTGATTTTGACCAGAGGTAGGGTTTGCCCAGAAAACAATTTTACCGTTTGGTCTGTTAATCTCCCCGTAATACTCACCCTGTCGATGTAATCTTCATGGTCTTCTGCTTCCACTTCTCCTGCCAACATATTTTGCAGAGTTTCATAAATATCGTCGGCAAATGCACCTACAGGTCTGAGAGCATAAATAGGAGTTAATTCTATACTAAATATCCAGATTAAAGATTTCGCTTCATATAAATTAGCATCCAGATAATCAGCCATCTGACGAGCATCATAGGGATTACAGGTTCACAATCCTCGATTAAGCTTGGATTTACCTTGTACCCGTCAGTAATATCAAGAAAACAAGCCCAACCTTGAATCATCTGCCATAATATTGTGAAGGTAACGGCGCAGCGATCGCCCCCGTACAAAC
>NZ_JAAHGU010000118.1:0-22280 GCF_010692685.1 Okeania sp. SIO2F5
AACAGACAATATCTGGCGTAAAGAGATATAATGCAGCGAGAGGATTGTATCGAAATCACATTAAAGATGCGCGACGATCGCTTCATGTTCACTGCGGTTGGACTCTGGAATTTCTACTTAATGGCAGGATAATTTAATGATTGAAAGCCAGAATTTTCCCATTTCACTTTAAGGTTTTATTTCGCGACAAGTCTAATATACCTATTTAGATTGTTTTTCCTTTTTTTCTGATTTGTTTATTACTTCTTCCTTCTTCCTTACTAATACTATAACTAAATATTATTAATAACAATGAAATCATCCATAGCAACAGAAACAGACCTTGTACTAATAGGGGGCGGTCATAGCCACGTGATCGCCATTAAAAATTTTGCCATGAACCCTATACCAGGAGTAAGATTAACCCTAATTACAGATGTATATCATACTCCCTATTCTGGGATGCTACCTGGATATGTGGCAGGTTTATATACCTTCGACCAATGTCATATTGACCTGCATCCCCTCGCTAAATTTGCCGGAGCTAGAATATTTGTAGACCGCGCCATTGGTATAGACCTGGAAAAAAATCAGGTAATTTGCGCTAACCGTCCACCCGTAACTTTTGATGTACTATCCATCGATATTGGCAGTACTCCCGCTAGCTTAACTGTACCGGGAGCAAGAGAATATAGTATTCCTGTCAAACCCATATCAAAATTTCTCACCTATTGGCATCAGATAACAGCAACAGTTGCTCAGTTACCAGAACAAAAAATCTGTATCGGAATAGTTGGAGGTGGTGTCGGGGGTGTGGAGTTAGCATTTGCTGTACAAAGTCATCTCCACAACATTTATCAGAATGCTAGACAACCGACTAATAACCTGGAGTTGCATCTGTTTCATCGAGGTACAAGACTATTACCCGGACGCCATCGTTGGGTGGGAAAGCAAGTTGAGAAAATTCTGAAAAGTCGCGGTGTGGTATTGCATTTAGAAGAAAATGTGACTGGGGTGAAGAGTAAGGATGGGCAAGACAGTGATTTTGCCACGGATGCACGGATGAGTGAGCGGAAAATTCTAGACTTTGCACCCAAAATTATTGAGTGTAATTCGGGATTACAAATAGAATGCGATATCCTATTTTGGGTAACTCAAGCATCTGCTGCACCTTGGTTACAAACAGCGGGGTTAGCAACAGACGCCAGTGGCTTTATTTTAGTCAATGACAAACTACAGTCAATTTCTCATCCGCAAGTGTTTGCTGCTGGAGATGTGGCAACAATGGTTAACCATTCACGGCCAAAAGCTGGAGTTTTTGCAGTACGACAAGGAAAACCCTTATTGGAAAATTTACAACGCGCTCTCCAGAGAAAACCTCTGAAGTCATTTATACCTCAGAAAAAATTCCTGATTTTAATTGGCACTGGAGACCAACGAGCGATCGCTTCTCGTGGCCAAATTGGATTTGGTCCTGAGTCTTTACTCTGGCGTTGGAAAGACCACATTGACCGCAAATTTATGGATAAGTTTACTAACCTGAAGATGGAAGGTAGAAGTTATCCCTCCTCTGGGAAAGGGAAGAGTAGAAAGAGGAAAGATTCCGAAATTATGCACTGTGCTGGTTGTGGAGCAAAAGTAGGTAGTAAGGTTTTGGAGAAAGTACTGCACCGTATTCAACAGCAAACACAAAGGGATGATATTTTAATTGGTATGAATACCCCTGATGATGCTGCAGTAGTTAGGGTGCCAGAAGATAAGGTGATGGTGCAGACTATTGATTATTTTCCAGCATTGGTGGATGACCCCTATTTATTGGGAAAAATTACAACTAATCATTGTTTGAGTGATTTATTTGCCATGGGAGCAACACCTCAAAGTGCTTTAGCGATCGCTACTATTCCTTATGCTTCATCCAGTCAACAAGAGAATGATTTATATCAATTGTTATTGGGAGCAACGGAAATTCTTAATCAAGCAGGTGCTGTTTTGATGGGAGGTCATACAATAGAAGGAGCAGAATTAGCTTTTGGTCTTACCTGCAATGGTTTAGCATTTTCGGAGAAACTATTGTACAACAGTGGGATGCAGTCGGGAGATGTGTTGATATTGACGAAAGCGTTGGGGACGGGAGTGTTATTTGCTGCCGATATGCGTCTGCGAGCAAAGGGACGTTGGATTGAAAG
Source organism: Okeania sp. SIO2F5 (assembly GCF_010692685.1). NCBI lineage: Bacteria > Bacillati > Cyanobacteriota > Cyanophyceae > Oscillatoriales > Microcoleaceae > Okeania > Okeania sp. SIO2F5. The sequence continues at coordinate 2,166 of NZ_JAAHGU010000118.1, forward strand.
TGCGATTGAATCAATGTTGGTTTCAAATCAGAATGCTGCCAAATTGTTATTGGAATATGGTGCGACTGCTTGTACGGATGTGACGGGATTTGGATTAGTCGGACATTTGCTGGAAATGGTGAAAGCTTCTCAAGTTGCTGTGGAATTGGAAATGGAGGCGATTTCTGTGTTGCCAGGAGTGGCAGAAATTTTGCAGCAAGGTATTTTTAGTTCTCTGTATCCGGAAAATCTGCGGATGTCTGCATCAATTCAAAATTCGGAGCAGGTAAGTACCCATGTTCTTTATCCATTGTTGTTTGATCCACAGACTTCTGGGGGGTTGCTTGCTACCGTACCTGCTGAGTCAGCGAGTGCTTGTTTGCAAGCGCTGCAGCAGGAATATTCTGAAAGTAGAATTATTGGTAGAGTAATGAGGTTGGATACGGGGATGCTGCCAATTAAGATTTGTTAGTAGTGGCGTGACACGCCTAAAACCTACATTCCGCAGGTTTTTATGCTCAATTTGAATATTTTTTAAGTTAGATAGGGCAAGGATTTTAGAAATTGCTTCTATAGCATACACATTCAGGTATTTGACATAGAATTAAAATCAAGAGGGCGATCGCTAAATTAGAAAGGCGATACCACAGTGGTCAATGTCTTGTACAATTACAGAGGATGAGAAATCTGTTGATTCTGGTTGTGGTTCAGCTACTAAAATTTTCTTGAATCCTAATAAAACTAATGTTAATAGCATTTCCCCTTGATGTCCACCCAGATATAAACATCCGCGACGTTGACAACTATACTTGCGTAATAATCGGTCAAAAAGTAGAAAGTCATAGGAGATTTCTGCCTCAAAAAATTTCTTGATTTTTTGGTCTCCAAAATACCCTGACCATATCTTCTTTTTTAAGTCCAGTATTTTACTAATCAGTTCACTTTGGGATTTAATGTTTTGTAGCATTTTTATTTGTCTTTTTTATGTTTCTCAAACTTATGTAACCTTAACACTTGGTGTCGATTTGTCAAGATCGAAGCTATTCAGCGGTTGGTTTTCTAGAAACTAAGTAGGTCGGTGGGCGAAAATTATCGTTATGAAAAGGCAGGAGGCAAAAGAGAAGAGAGTTTTTGGCAAATTTACTTTTCGTTACTAACTTGCTGTTTTTTTGGACTGTTCTACTTAGACTGCTTTCGACCAACAATATTTTTCCCTCTTCCTTCTTTCTTCTTCCTTCACTAACCCTCCAAATACAAAAAATGTAATCTCCCAAAATAATCACCAGCAACAATAGTTCTCCCATCAGGTCCAACTGCGCAACGTTTGAATCCACTACTTCCGATAAAAGTAGCGATCGCCTTTTTAGTTGTTAAATCCCACAATTTCAAAGTATTATCTTCTGAAGCAGAGATAGCTCGACTATTTGCTAATCCTACAACATTTAATACAATTCTTTCATGACCTCTTAGCACACCAACTTTATCACCTGTTTCCAACTCCCAAACTCTCACATCATGATCATAAGAACCTGAAATCACATATTTATTATCGGGAGTCACTGCAACAGAATTAACGAAGTCATCATGCCCAGTCAAAACCAAAACTCTTTCTTCTGTTTCTAAATCCCAAACCATAACATTTGTATCGTGAGAACCTGAAATTACATACTTACCATCAGGACTTATTGCTATACAAGATACCTCCTCTTCATGGCCTCCTAAATAGCCAACTTCTTGCCTTAATTCTAAATCCCAAATCTTCATTCCACGGTGTTCCCAATATCCAGAAATAAGAGCTTCACCTTCTAGAGTTACTACCATAAAATTTCCTAAATGTAAAGGAGATAAAAAAGCATAAGTTTCTTGTTGAGTTCTGGGATTACGACATTTCATTTTTCTGATTTCAGTACTAGGTTCTGAACTGCTAAAACCAAGAAATATCTGTTTACTATCTGGAGTAATTGCAAAACAATGTACTACTCTAAAACCTTCTATTTCTATATTACAAACTTCAGAAAAATTTGTTAAATCCCAGACTTTTAATCTAAAGTCACAAGCAGCAGAAATTGCCCATTTACCATTAGGAGCAATAGCAACAGCATTAATCTCTTCTATATGACCAATAGGAGTATAATTTATTCGATTATTTTCCCAAACTTTTGTTAAATCCCAAACTTTTATACTGGGGTCAGAACCACAAGAAATTGCTAGTTTACCATCCCTTGTAATGACAATATCATTTACATAACGACTATGGTCTCTAAAAGTAGCAATTTCTTTTCCTGTTTCTAAATCCCAAACTTTAATTGTTGAATCACCGGATGCAGAAACTAAGTGTTTACCATCAGGAGTTACTGCTACAGATTCAACTACACTATCATGACCAGATAATCGAAATATTTCTTCTCCTGTTTTTATATCCCAAACATAAATCCAACCGAAAAAGAAATCCCATTCTCCATCAAGGTCGTACCCAATAATTCGTTTTCCATCTGGTGTAACTGCCGCTCCTTCAACTTCTGAAGTATGACCTTTAAGTGTCTTAATTAATTTCCTTGTTTTTCGACTCCAAACTTTGATAGTTTTGTCAAAGGAAGCTGAAATTATTTTTTTTCCATCCTGTGTAATTGTGACAGATTTTACTTCTGCTTTATGAGCTTTAATAGAGTGAATATTTGCCCCTGTTTCTAGATTCCAGATTTTAATACTACCATCATCAGAACTAGAAATTAATTCTTTTTCGTCTGGTGTAAGAACTACTGAAGTTACTGGTCCATAATGTAGATTTAGGGTCATTATTGGTTTTTTTTCGATTAAATCCCAAATCTTTATTGTTTCATCTGCTGAGGCTGAAATAAGTAGTTTTCCATCAGATGTTACTGCTAATGATGTGACTTCTTTTTTATGACCAGTGAAAGTAAATTGTTCTTTTCCTGTTTCCAGATTCCACACTTTAATTTGATTATCTCTAGCACCAGAAATTATTTGTTTATTATCCGCTGTCACTGCTACAGTATTGATAATTTCTGTATGACCTTTGATAGTACGAATTAATTCTGTATCGGGGGGTGCGAAAGTAGGAACTAAAGGACGCAACCAAGCAGTTCTTCTACTTTTTTTTGCCCGCTCTAATAAGTTTTTAATATCTGGATTTTCAATACCTACTAAACGACTCCAAAGTTGTTCTATTAGTTGTTTTTTATCTTGTTTTATAATATCTTCCGATAGACGAATTACTCCTTGAATTAATCTCAAAGTCTCTATTTGTTGAGCAGTTATATCTGAGGGTTTTGCCGGGTGTAATACTGAGTTATAATCCTCTATTAATACCTGGATATCATCGACAGCAACTTTAGTTTTAATAAAATCAAAATCTATTAAATATTGATATAACTTTTGGAAATCTCCAGCTTCTAATAACTCCTCAACTTTCATTTTAATAGCAGTTTTTTTATTTTGGGTAGGAATACTTTTCAACCAGTTACGGACTTCACTCATTCATTACACTCCTCTAGAAAAGTTATCAGTTATCAGTTATCAGTTATAGCGCTGTGCGCAGGCAACAGGCAACAGGCAACAGGCAACAGGCAACAGGGGGAATAAAAGGCTGATAATATAAGACTTTTAGCTATTGGACATCTCCTGTAATTTGTAAATATGCCAGCGCACATTGCTATATCAGTCAAAATTCAAAAATCAGGTGTTGGTAAATTTAGCTATGATTTCGTGCTTAGGAAATAGGGAATAGGTAGGGACGTTGCATGCAACGTCCCTACAGATTTTTTGAACAAATTTATTCCTCATCCCCTATTACACCCCCGGTTTCTATAAACCGAAAGCTGCACGGAGAAGTTAAAATCTCCTGCTAAACATTTACTTCTGACTCCTGACTCCTGACTCCTGACTCCTCTTTCCCATTTAACTTCAACATCTGTGCTGTCATTGCTAAACTCTCCTCATATAAAATATCTCTTCCCCAATGTTGTAACTGTTGTGCCATCAACGCTTCTGCCTTTTGATCCGTTAATGCTGTTACCTGCTCTGTCAGACAAGACTGCGCCTTACCGCCAGATTCTAAACGCATACAACCAGTAGTTTCAGAACACAAAATTGTGCAACAATTAATATCAGCACCAGGATTAGTCGAACCCAAACGCACACCAACTAAGTCTCCAGGAATTTCACCAAAGTCAGCAGTAGGAATAGCTGCTAATTCGGCAACAATTTCTTGATTATTTTGCCCATGAAATTTGATATGAGTAATATCATAGTCACCACCCACTTCTGCATAAGAAACTGGTTTCCAATCAAGACGACTAGCAAACCAACCTAAAAACATTAGTGCTTGGGCAGCATTTCCTTTTTCATAGTCAAGTGTAATAGTGTCAACTTCCCATAAAGCTGCTCTTCGTTGGGGAGGGTCAAAAGTAGCAGCAGTTAACTCTTGCCAAGCTGAAAGACGATGCCAGTTGAGATCGGTAATATAGGTTTCATTATCAATCAATTCCTGCATCTTTAAAAACTCTGATTCTGGATCGGAAAAGTAGCAGGAGTCCATAATTATGCAATTACTGGTCTCACACAAACTCCGAAATAGTTCCTGGTGTATGTTGGGAGTTGCTTTCCACCATACGAATTTGGGTAGATCGGGAATCATTAATGATGTTACTGTTTCACCCACCCTTTCCATTGCTGATTTTGTTCCTCGTAGGGTAACGTATTCACTGCAAACTAGATTTGAGGTGCTTTTCTTCTGAATTGGGCAATAAGCAGATACTTGAGCTGTTACCCCTGTATCTTCTTCCCCAATATTTGGGCACAGAGTAACTATACGACAAGGGTTTTGAGCTGCGATCGCGTCTGCTAGACTAAATCCTCTAACATTAATGTTTGCGATTTGTTGTCGGTCTTCTGGTTGTTTGGCAAATTCCTCGCGCAATTTAGCTAGGGTTTTGGGGTCTACTCTACCCGTGATTGGTAGTTGATATGTCTTTTGTGCATTTCTAATTCCATCCCTGGTTTTTGGCCCATGAATGCCATCAATGGGGCCTTCGTAGAATCCTAATCCCCCCAGTAATTGTTGGAATTCTTCTGGTTCGTAAATTACCATGCTAAAGGTAGCAGCTCTGGTAGCAATGGGTGCTGCTTTTCCTCCATTTTGACTAAGCCAAATTTTACTTAATTCTTCTTCTATTTCTCCTAGAGAAATATCTTTTGGTTGTTGTAAGGCAACGATTGGTGTAGTCATTTTTTTGTTTGTCCTTAAGTGTTAGTTTTCTTGATTTAATCGTTGATGCTAATTAGACTTGGTAATCTTGTCCTGATTTTGGCGCTTGTCCTTAAGTCTTCGAGACTGATTTGAGTATTTATGCCATACTTTCCTGGCTAACTATTACTAAGTAGATTGTTACCGAAAAATTGGGTTTAAAGCCCTTTTAGGGGGACTTTATGCTATAATTGAAAAAGCGCAAAGGTATTCAACCGCTCTAAAAACCTATAGCTACCTAACTTGTAGCGTTTGCACCTTGAAAATTAGAGTTATGGGGTTTTGTACACCGAATGCTTGTACATGGAAAAGCTCTAAGCAACAAGTATCAGAGAACCAAAAATTTTGAGGTTTGAACTGTACCGTAGGGCATACGGGAACAGGCTCTTGGAATAGAGCAAACGCTTGGGGAGAGAACCATCTCTGGGCTAGGTATCGCAAGGTAATTAGTTTAAGTGGACTCAGTGAGCCAAGAATCCTGGTTTCAGGAGAATCTCCGTGCCTTTAGGCCGGAGAGTATGTCAATAAGTAGACTTTTGATTATATAGGGTAGCGTAAATTGGCAAATTATACCTATTTTACTAATTACAAGTTATTTCCTATAGCCCTGTAATTTAAACTTTTTTTAATAAATTTTACCCCGAATTTTTTAATCGCTAATCATATTATGTTAATTTTCAATAGTGTTTAGATATCTCTCAATGTAGTTAATAATTATTGCTCTGATTTTGATTGGATTTGATTTAAGTTACTTCTCCTCAAACCTAATACCTTACTATGTATTGTCAACTGAGTCAATCCTCTCCTTGATAAAGAAGAGGTAATTATTAATTATTAATTGTTGAATCACCTACTACCTAAAACCTAACACCTAAAACCTTCTTCAAAGCATTTTGTTTTTTGTTTTACTAGAAATTAAAGCTACTAAATTATCAATATAAGGGCTAGCTTCCATTGGCATTACTTCCATGCCATGAAGTACTTTTTGATTCAGAATAAAGTATACTAAAGAACCAACAAAAACTATAGCAGTTGCTTCTGGATCGTCAAGGTTTAATTCTTGATGTTCTTGCAAATATTTTGTCAGAATTTCTACTGCTGGTTTTGCTATTTGAGTTAAAAATAATTTGGATAAATCTGGATATTTTCCTGACTCAGCAATAATTAATCTGACAAATTCTAAATATTCAGTATCGTTGATGTTTTCTGTGAGTAATCTATCTGCTAAGTTGCGCAATACTTGTTCCGGTTCTCCTTCAAGTGGTTGTGACCAGACAAAATTAAATTTTTTGGTAGCTATTCGCTTGACTAAAGCTTTGAATAATCCTTCTTTATCTGTAAAATGACTATATAGTGTCTGTTTCGATACTCCTGCTGCTTTGGCGACTTTGTCCATACTGGTACAAGCATAACCATTCTTGAGAAATTCTGGTATTGCTCCTCTTAATATTTGTTCTGCTTTGCCGACAGCTCCTTGGCCGTGTTTTTTCAGTCTCTTAATTTTGGTCATTAACTTTTTTCCTTGAGATTTTTTTTTCTTTCTGAGTTGACATTATTAAACTTGTAGTTATATATTATAAATATAATCAAACTATACGGTCTAGTATAAGTATAGAATTAGTAATATGAGTATAATTTGTATCTCCATATTGGCATTCACAATTGTCTTATCTGACACAATTATTAATGGTAAGCTACAAGTCTCAAGGCGTTTATTCAACTGGATAGAAAAAGTTAGCGATCGCTCTCAAAATCAAGGTGATATTTCCGAAATGTCAGAATAATGTTGTGATTAATATTAGACAGTAAATATTATTCACTGCTAATGGCTAATATTAGTAAAGCAAAATTAATTAGCCATTAGCATTTTTATATAGTTCAGGAATTACCCATAACCACCTAATATAGTAGGGGTTAACGGCCGTTCACCCCTACAAATGGTATATAATTTCTTATGAGCGTAAGTCCTGATAATTCAACTCTAAAGATTTCCTGCCTTTTGTGAAAAATACACCATCTAATAATTATTTTTACAACTCTATTCTGTACTTTTCTTGTTGTTTAAATTTTTAGTTATTTGCTCTAAAGGAGGCGTCATTTCAGTTATCAGTTATCAGTTATCAGTTATCAGTACCTCCGGCTTTAGTCGGAGGCTTGAAATATTGAACTGAAATTTTTTCATCCCCTTAAAAGGGGAGGCTTTGGACCTCATTTTTTGGTAAAAACTTCTACTTTATATTCATTAATAGTTTCAGTAAAAATAAGCTCTGAACATTGGGAACGTAAAGATTTCCATAACATTGTTTCTTCGTAATGTTCAAATTCTGGCGGAATATAATCTAAAAGAGTTTTAGAACAAACAACAATTAATCTTTCTTGAACTCTGGAAAAGGCTACATTTGAGCGATAGCGAAGTTTCCCATTTATTTTCTCTTCTTCGACCTTCCTCTTCCAAAACTGGGTCTAAAGAAATAGCAAAAATTAAGTTAGAAAAAGGAATATCTTTTTTAGGAAATTCATAATTGTTATATTTTAACTTAAATCGGCGATCGCATGATTGATAACGAATATATTCAGCAATATCGGCAGCTCGAACTGATAGTTTTTTTGTTGACATAATAATAATTTATTCGTTAATCAAGTATTTTGATTTTTAGCCTAATGCAATACGGCTATGATAGGAAATTATAACTCAATTTATACTAACTCGTTATCATAGTCATATAACTATCAACTTATATTTAATTTCCTACCTGATAAACCACAGACTTTTCACCATAATTTTTCACAAAACCACGACTCTTCATCACCTCTTCAAATAATTGCGTAGACAAACTATTTTCCACAGACCAAACACCTGGTTTATGCAATTTTCCAGACAATATTAATTCGGCAATACCACCAGCACCAATACCTGTAACAGTTGCAGTATCTTTATGTATAATTGACGAGCAAAAATCAGCTTTTTTTCCAGATTTTTTACCAATAACTTTCGCTTGTATTGCTACACCAGTACCACTATATTTATCTGTAAATTGAGTCATTTTATAACTAACTTGAGACAAAAATTCTATTACCCCCGAATTATTTAACCAACTAACAGGAAATAAATGAGCAGTCATCCAAGTCAGATGATTATAAAAATCTGGAAAAGAACCAAACTTTGTAGTTACAGTTTTCACCGGAAAAGAAGTCGGCAAAGTCAAACATTCTGGCATATCAAACCAGTAAACTCCAATTTTTCCATAGGGTTTGGGAAAATCAATAACTTGGCGATCGCTATAAGGTTTAACAAATTCCCACTTGTTATTTTTCCACACCTCAAAAGGATTTTGTAAGCCTAAAAAAGTAGTCCGCATTACTGTTACTCCCGCTCCACCGGAACCACCTACTACATAACTTAAATGAATCTCCTCTGCTTGATCAAATTGTTCTACTGATTGACGAGCTAAACTATTAGAAATTCCGGGGAAAATTCCTGTATTAATAATTGCAGTAACACCAGCTTGTTTGGCAGCTTCAGAATATTCTAAAGCTTTACGAGTAAATCCTCGATAGTCGCTAATATCTACATAATTAATACCTGCATCAATGCAATTTTTCAGAACATTAGTATCGCGATGATGAAACGGACCAGCACAGTGAATAACTAAATTTTCTGAGGATTTACTATAAGAATGAATAGTATTTCTTACTCTTTCTTTATTTGCTAAATCTAAAGTTAAATATTTAACTCCAGGAATAAGAATTTCTTTGATATTGGCTTCTTGTTTACGTCCGGTAATCGTAATTTCCGAGTTGGCATAAGTAGTTAAATCTCTGGCAACACTACTACCAATTCTGCCATATCCACCGATGATTAAAACTTGGTTGGTCATCTTTAGTTAATTGATGTTTAATTTCATCAAAAGTATCCAAATTTTTGAGCAATCTAATATGATTTCCGGAGTGGTCATATCTCAGCAATCAGCAGTCAGCAAGATTATTTTTTAACGTGCGATAATCAGATTCTTAAACAAGAATATCCTGAAAAAAGTGTGAGTTTTGTTTCCTTCCCTACTTTCTTTTTTTTTTGCCATTCTTAAAGGTAGCGGGAAAAAGAAGCACTAACAATAAATTTTGTTTTCTTTGCCCACTCTAGATTATTAAATACCTTTAACAGGGATTGATAATAGCTGTATAACACACCCTCAACAAATCCATTTTAATTATCAAAAACAAATGTTGTAAGATTTTGGTAATTTTGAATATAATCAAAATTGACTTAAATTTAATAAATCTAATTTTAACAGTTAATTATGTTTCGTTTATTTGGTACGGCAATTGGTATTTTTGTTGTTGGTATCTCCACCTATTGGGGAGCATTAGATTTTATGCGGTTAACTGACGCTAATCAACAACTTGCACAATCTGCTTTTGAATTGTCAGATAGAGAATTTCAGTATTTATTGAGTAGAGAAAAAACTCACCGGATTAATGTTGGTTTTGAAGGAACTTGGATATTGATGGGGATAGGAATTATTTTGCTGAGTAATCAAAATCCAAGATAACTAAGTTTAAAAGTAACAATTGTCCTTAATTAAGTCAATCTGAAAAAAAGCCAACTTGAGCGAAGCAAGTTTGCGTACTCCACCTAAGTATTATAGTAATCGAAGTAAAGGTTAGGATATTGCTAAATGTTGAGGCTCAGTCATATATTACTTTTGCCTTTTGACTGTCTTGAGTGTGTCTTATATTCTAAGGAAACCTCAGAATTACGCACTCGATGCATGACTTTTGACTTGCGCGTAGCGCTATACCATTCTATTAAACTTAATTTTCAATCAATATCAAAAGGTTTAATCTAAACTTTTGGTTTTCCCCCGTTATGATTGAAAAAGCAAAGATTTTGAAAGGGAATCATTGACCAATTTCCGATTTCTTCTGTCAATGGTTCAGATAAAATAATTACAGAACTAATATCTTCATTTCCATTACTAGAAGGTTCCATTTGATATCCTTCATAATTACCAAATTTTTTCCCTTTCAATGACCAAACTGGACCTTTTAACCGAGACAAAGAAAATTCTTTTGTTCCTCTAGGATATTCTTTTAAATCTTCCCAGTTTCCTTCCACATTTAGTTGTCGATTATAGCCAATTCTAACATTAGTTACAAGTACATCATTACTATCTGCTAAAAACAGTTTGAGAGTAATTAGTCCCGTACAATTATGTTGAGTTTGAACATCAAGAATAACTTTAATTGTTTTCTTAATAGCTTCAATCATCTCATCAACTTTTCAATCTTTAGTTGGTTCATCTAACTGAGACATTAGCAGTGCATAAACAACCTCATAATCTGTGCTACCTTCTACATATTTGACAATCTCTGGTTTACACCTATTTAATAAATCTAGACGAATTTCCTTGAATCCATTTACCCCAACATTATGAGCCATAGCTAACCGAAATCCTGGAAAAATAAAAGGATGGCAATTATTTTCATTAACAACAGCTTCATAATTAAGGCTATCATAGCCACTAGCACGAATATGACACAGAAGGACATTTGTTTCGTGACGCTCACATAGGGAGGCTAAATTGCGGTCATAAAATGGAGGTTTGATACCCTTATAAATAAAAGGATAATCTTCACTAAGAGTCCCTTTACTCCAGGTAGCTAAACTAAAGCCAGCTAATTGAATCATATCATGATATTCTGGATCGAAGCTTTGATTCACTATAGAATTATAAGGTCTCAGAAGCAATTGATAAATTTGTAGTGGTTCACCAATATATGCTAAAACTCTACACAGATTTTTTCCTGTGAATTATTAATTATTCGGTCAACTTTAAACATAATTATCAAATTATCATATAACTCACAGGTTAAACAGATTTTTAAGCAACTTTATTTTTTATTTTTTAACTTGAACTATCTGAAGACTACCACCAGCATATAAAAGGGGTTTAGGTGAGTCAGTATCAACTAAATAAAACCCTACTTCTTGTAATAATTCCAAGATATTTGTATTAATAAAATCCCAAGAAGTTTCAGTTTCAAATAACCATAAAAATATGGCAAACCCCGGCAAAAAAAGAATATTTACCGGACGATGAAAGTCAACAAAAGTAAAAATACCTCCTGGTTTAAGAATGCGGTAAACTTCTTGAATAATTTGCCGTAATTGTTCAGAATTCATTTCATGTAGAGCAGCGCTCGTATGTACTAAATCAAATTGATTATTTGAGAATGGCATATCCTCAGCAAATGCCTCTACATATTTAGCCGATGGTACATTTTTTTTCGCTCTATTAATTGATAGTGGTGAAGCATCTAATCCTGTAACATTTTGGGAGTATTTAACCAGAAAATTAGTTGCTTGACCACTACCACAACAAAGGTCAAGTATTTGAGTATTTTGCTCAATGGTTAAACCTTGTAAAGCTAGTTGACGAAAGTTACTTTCTCCGCCAACACTAAGAGCTGCTAAACGGGAAATACCGTCATATAACCATTGATATTTATAGCTCCAGTCTCTTAAAATTGTTGCCATGAGATTAATAAGTCAAAAGTCAAAAGTTAAAAGTCAAAAGTGTATAAATAAAATTTATAGTCGATCGCTCAATTGGAATAGATTTGGGGTAGTAGTTGACTCTTTATTCCTTGGAAAATATACTTAAGAAAATATTAATATGTTAAATTTAGTAACAAATATTAAAATTGGAGCCTGATTAATACTATGAGTCGTGTTGGAGTTTTATTACTTAATTTAGGCGGGCCAGAACAACTAGAAGATGTCCGTCCCTTTCTTTTTAATTTATTTTCTGACCCAGAAATTATTCGTCTCCCCTTTCCTTGGTTGCAAAAACCTTTGGCATGGTTTATTTCCACCATGCGTTTTCAAAAGTCTCAGGAAAATTATAAAGAAATTGGCGGTGGTTCTCCATTAAGATCGATTACCGAACAGCAAGGTTTGGCGATCGAAAAACAGTTAGAAGAAAAAGGACTAGCAGCTCAAACTTATATAGGAATGCGTTACTGGCATCCTTTTACAGAAGAAGCTCTCGCTAGAATTAAGCGTGACCAAATAGAAAAGTTAGTAATTCTGCCACTTTATCCTCAATATTCTATCAGCACTAGCGGTTCTAGCTTTAGATTACTCGATCAACTTTGGCAAAAAGACCCAGAATTACAGAACACTGAATATACTGTTATTCCCTCTTGGTATCAACGACCAGGATATATTCAGGCCATGGCAGAATTAATTGCTCAAGAATTAGATAACTGTCCCAACTCAGAGCAAGTACATATATTTTTCAGTGCTCATGGTGTACCAGTTAGCTACGTTGAAGAAGCAGGAGACCCTTATCAGGCAGAAATTGAAGACTGTGTCGATAAGATTATGAAGGCTTTGAATCGTTCTAACTCTCATACCTTAGCTTATCAGAGTCGGGTAGGTCCGGTGGAATGGTTAAAACCTTACACTGAAGAGGCTATTCAAGAATTGGCCAGTGATGGGGTTAAAGATTTATTAGTAGTTCCCATTAGCTTTGTTTCCGAACATATTGAAACTCTGCAAGAAATTGATATGGAATATCGTGAGGTGGCAGAAGAAGCTGGAATTAGTAATTTTTACCGAGTGCCTGCTCTCAATACCCATCCAGTATTTATCAATGATTTAGCAGATTTGGTTGTTGAAGCTCTCGATGCTCCAACTCGTCATTTTTCTGATGCCATCCAGATGAAAAAAATTATCAAAATGTATCCTCAAGAAAAATGGCAGTGGGGTTTGACTACTACAGCAGAAGTATGGAATGGACGGTTAGCAATGCTTGGGTTTATGGCTTTGTTGTTGGAATTAATTACTGGTTATGGCCCATTACACTTGGCTGGCTTACTTTAGAATAGGGACATTTGGCATCTAGCGATGCCCCTTCTAAAATTAATCTATATAGCTATCAGCTATCAGCTATCAGCTAGAGTCAAAACATTACAGTGAAGAGTTTTGAAGTTTCTTAGTTGTCCTAATCTTCATGGGTAGTGCTATATTCTTAAACCCACATTTTGTAACATGAAAATTAGTATAAAATCCTTAGCTTGTTTAAGTATTTATACTATATAAATTATCTTCATTTACCTCGATCAGGAGTCAAATTCTCAGTGAAATATTAAGCATAAATACTTACTTAATCGTTGATTTCTATTGACCACTATAATTTACTTCTAACTTCTAACTTTTGAATTTTGACTTTTGACTTTTGACTTCTTACTTTATCTACCTCGATCAGGAGTCAAATTCCCAGTGAAATATTAAGCATAAATACTTACTTAATTGTTGACTTGATCGCGGCAGCTATGATTTTCTTCTAAATTCTGTCTCCTGTCTCCTGTCTCCTGACTCCTTCTTCTATGCTACATTTTGTCGTGCGGAACGTAGGTTCTAAAGTCCTTTATAACACCGATACCAATCCTGATAGCTACGAATTGCTAGCCACAACAATAGTAAGGCAATTAATCCTCCTTGTTGTGGTGCGTCAAAGGCAAAAATTACCAGGCAAATACACAGAACATCTTGCACTAACAGCATCCAGAGAGGCAAACCACGCCATCGATAAAACCATCCTACCTGAACAAGTTGCAGCACTAAGGCAAGTAAACCACCAACTACTCCCATCACGATCGTTAACCAGTCTTCTAAATGAGTGGCCTTGGCGATCGCCATACTCATAATTGCTCCTACTATTGGACTGAATAAAAGTTGAATTAAATTTAGAATGCGTTGGCCTAACAGCCGTTTTGAGGCAAATATTTCAAATAAAGACCAACTAACTAAAACTCCCACTACTATTTGTGGGGAAATATTGGACAGCAGAGGTACTTTCGACCATAAATCATTTTGCCATAAACCGATTAACAGTAACGGTAAGGCTATTCTGATACCTGCTGCTGCTGATGCAGACAAAGCTGCTAGGACTTCTACCATAAACGACAACACAGAGTATTACTACTATTACTATCTATTTTAGTATTTAGTTGCTGATGTCCGGGAGGAATCCCTAGACTCAGGTATTTCACCCCTTTAAAGTAATATTTAAGGATAATTTTTCTGATATTTTTGACTGATAGATAATAGACATCTCCTCCGAAAGAGGGAGTAGGGAGTAGGGAGTAGGGAGAAAGAATCGATAGTTTCTGTGGGATAATTGATTTGATTTTTTATTCTTGGAGATGTCTAATATAGGGCTTGCTGATTAAATATCAAAGCATTGACTGATATTGGTTTTAGGCTTTTTATGTCTTGAAAAAGTATGAGCTTTTCAGTTGCTCAGGTTCATGCTTATGAGCATTTTCGGGAAGCAAAAGCCGAAAAATCACTCTTAATATTATTTTGGCCACTTACTCTGTAATTCCCATTTCTTCTACGTCCTAACTACTCCCTACTCCCTTTTTCCCCTCCTGGGAGGGGGAGGGGCGAGGGGTGGGTCTCTACTCCCTACCTCAGCAAAAAGACTTTACTCCGCAAACCCTAATTATAGATATCCGCGCAGGATTTTGGAAAAAAAACTGAAGTAACAGAAATTGATGAACTGATCGCTTATATCATGTCCGGATAAGAGCGTGATCAAAAAAACTTTCTCCTCTTTGATTCTTTCTTTTTCTTTCTTCCCTCCTGACTAGGTCCTCCCGACTCCTCAGTCGTTTATTTATAAGTATTCAACCGGACATGATGTTATCTGGGAAAAAAAATAAAAAGTGGCGATCAATAATGGTCAACCATTTTCAACCAGGAATTATCGGATGGGTTACGGCGAGACCGTTGAGGAAAAACTTTTAAGCAATTATGGTCTCGTATTCCAGGTGGGAAATGCTTTTTTTTTCTGTTATTGAATACTAGCAATTAGACTTATCCTATGAGCAATATGCAGCCAAAATTAATATAAATTTTGGTCTAAGAATGTCGAAAACTTAATAAAATTTAATTTAATTTGTATTCCTTAGTTTTGAGCTACCAAAAAGTAGGAGTTTTGAATGAACAGTACAACAATTTAAAATGAAAGTTTTATTAAAGTCAGAGGCAAAGGTTTCCACTATATCTGGTTGCGTGATAATTGCTTGAATCCTCAGTCTCGTAATCCAGATACTTTTCGGAGAATTTATGATTATACTGAGAATCCACAACCAAAGCCATTATATGTGGAATTAAATGAAGAAGAATTGATTATTGATTGGGACGAAAAGCCTTCTCATCGCAGTATATATCCTATTTCCTGGCTGATGAAATATGCTTACGACCCAGCTCCAAAGCAAATCTGCAACGAACCAAAACTTGTATTATGGGATCGATGTTGGTTCGATAAGTATCCTATAGAGCGGCACGACATTCATTCATGTCCACAATCACTGTGGATGGACGAACTTTGTGCCTTGGGATTTACGTTACTCAGTAATATGAGTATTGGGGAAATGGAATCTTTTCTCACAAAATCTATTGGACCAGTCAATGGTACATTTGAGATAGTGATATCATGTCCGTTTATATCGTTTGTGTAAACCCAAGGGTGAATATCTACAGGAAATGATGGTTTTTTCTTGCGAGGGTAGCCTTCTTCCCTCTTCCCTCTTTCTTCTTCCTTCTTCCTTCTTCCTTCTTCCTTACCTTTGCTATACAAGACCGATGCTACCGGACATGATATGAGTGATGTTAAACCTACTCCAGACGCTAAAGATTTGGGCGATTTAATGACAGGTCCAGAGGTATTGCCTCACAATGCTCATAACTATAAATTGAGCAAGTTCTTGATGCTGTTTTTCTATTGCGTTGAACATAATGCTAAAGGTGGCGAATCAATACTGGTTGATAGTTTTCGGGTTTGTGAAGATTTTCGTCAAAAATATCCTGAATACTTCAAAATTTTGAGCGAAACCCCGATTGTTTTTCATAAATTTGACCCCCAGAGTAATTATTACTTTTCTGATACTGCTCCGATTATTCAATTAGATACACAAGGTAATATATATCGCATCTGCTTTAACGAAAAAAACTGTGAACAAACTATCCCATTTGAGAAGATAGAAAGTTTTTACCAAGCTTACTCAATCTTCTATCACTATATGAAAAATCCAGCATATCAGTACCGCTTCCGTCTTAATGATGGGGACTGTTTGCTAATACATAATGTGAGGGTAATGCATGGACGGACAGCATTCGATCCTAGCTCGGGAATTAGGCATCTTAAAGCAGGATTTGTAGATTGGGACTACTTTATAGCGCGGCGTAACTTCTATCAAAGCAAGCATTTGTACTTACAGCAGTTTTCTAGTTGATGAGGTACAAAGTTTTATTGCTCTAGGGAACAGGGAATAGGAAATATAAGAATAGTCCTATAAGTAGGGCTTGCTGATTAATTCTAAAAGTATTGACAGATAAAGGTTTTAGCGTTTTAGAGTTGAAAAAAGTACCAGCTTTTCGGCAGAAAAAGCTCAAAAAGCTAGTATCTTAGGATGATTATGGCAGGCAGAAAAATTGAGAGACAATTCTTACTCCTACCTCTTCTAAATTCCCATTTCTCCTGTCTCCTGTCTCCTGTCTCCTGTCTCCTACCCCAGCAAAAAGACTTTCCATACGCAAACCCTAAGTATACCTCACTATCCTCAAAAGTGCTGTAAGTTAATAGAAATCTTCAGAAAAGTAGGGAGTAGGGAGTAGGGGGAAATAATTGATAATTGCTGTGCCATAATTGATATTAAATCCGGTAGCATCAGTGTTATTCAGTATTTAAAGATAAGAGTCCATATTGTAGGGGCAAATGACATTCGCCCTTAACCACTATATGACGACAATAGAACTATATTACTCCGAAGCCAACGGATTTGATATGATTTTATTTTTTGGCGTTGGTGAAAAGAGGTATGATATCTGTCCGGATAAGAGCGCGATAGAACGACCTTCCGCTTACCTGACCAAAAAACTTTCTCCTTATACTCGGGATTTCTTCTTCTTTCTTCCCTCCTGACTCAGTCCGACTGAATTCCCCTCCTGGGAGGGGCAGGGGTGGGTTGACTCCTAAGTAATTAAGATTAATATCATACACGCGCTTCAGCAACGCCGTTATTCTTTATTTTTCTTAATCATTACAGTGAATCAAGAGATTTATGATCTAAATACCAACATAATTTTATTCATCAAAATAGGTATTTATGTCAGATTCTTTATTTGCTGATGCTAGTCTCAGGTTAGAAAAAGCATTACAATATGTCTCTCTTTCTGAAGATACAAAAGAGCGTCTCAAACATCCAAAAGCTAGCTTAATAGTATCAATTCCTGTCCGGATGGATGATGGTTCATTACGAGTTTTTCAAGGTTATCGAGTTCGTTATGATGATACTAGAGGACCGACAAAAGGTGGTATTCGTTATCATCCAAATGTTTCTATTGATGAGGTAAAATCTTTAGCTTTTTGGATGACTTTTAAATGTGCAGTTGTGAATTTACCTTTTGGTGGGGCGAAGGGTGGAATTACTGTTAATCCTAAAGAGTTATCTCGGATGGAATTGGAACGTTTGAGTCGGGGATATATTGATGCGATCGCTGATTTTATCGGTCCAGATGTGGATATTCCGGCACCTGATATGTACACTAACCCAATGATTATGGGTTGGATGATGGATGAGTATAGTATTATTCGCAGACAATTAATTCCGGCAGTTATTACAGGTAAACCTGTTACTATCGGTGGTAGTTTGGGCAGAAATACGGCAACATCAATGGGTGCTTTTTTTACTATTGAAACTATCATGTCCAAGTTTGGATATATTCCGGAAAAAACTACAGTTGCAGTACAAGGTTTTGGTAATGTAGGAGCATTTTTGGCAGAGTTACTTTGTCAAGCTGGTTATAAGGTAGTTGCTGTTAGTGATTCTCAGGGTGGTATTTATTATTCAAAGGGTTTAGATATTCCTAGTATTCGACAATATAAGGAGTCTAATAAAGGTATTCAAGCTGTTTACTGTCAAGGCAGTGTTTGTAATATTGTTGAGCATCAAGTTTTGACTAATAAAGAACTTTTAGCTTTAGATGTTGATATATTAATTCCTGCTGCTTTGGAGAATCAAATTACTGAGGAAAGTGTCAAAGATATTAAAGCAAAATTTATCTTTGAAGCTGCAAATGGTCCGACTACTTCTGCTGCAGATATAATTTTAGAAGACCGTGGAATTTATGTATTTCCTGATATTTTAGTTAATGCTGGTGGTGTGACTGTAAGTTATTTTGAGTGGGTACAAAATCGGAGTGGTTTGTATTGGACTTTGGATGAGATTAATCAACGCTTGAAAGAAAAAATGTTAGCAGAAACAGAGCAAATTTGGCAAATATCTCAAGAGTTGTCTGTTTCGATGCGAACTGCTGCTTATGTACATGGGTTAAATAGATTAGGAGAAGCAATTAATGCTAAAGGAACAAGGTCGTATTATATGAAGGATTAATGTATACCGAGAGTTTTAGACCATTCTTTGAAAATCATCATTATTAAAGAATTAAGAGTGGGAACTTTACAATCTATTATTCGTAATTCAGGTTTACCTCATTCCTTGTTTGAGGTTGATGAATGAAGAAGCGATCGCCCCTGGCAGCTATAAAGTTACCCACTTATCAACAGATATCACGAAGATGTTTGGCAAATTGTCTGAGAATACTTACTGCTAAAAATTCTGGAGATTCTAGCTTTTCATTTATGCGGTTGTCATCTTTATCAGTCTTTTTCCCCGTAATTATTTCGCCTTCCCCTTCTTTAAAGTCTAAAAACTTAAAAGGTTTTCCTCTTTGCGATCTTCTCCACCGCAACAATTCTTCAGTAATATAAGGACTTTTTATTCTTTCAGGAATGGCAAGATGATATGTAATGCCAGTTTAATAAATGTTTGCTACGAAAGTTAGGCTATTTCTTAGGAGTCAACCCACCCCTCGCCCCTCCCCCTCCTAGGAGGGTGACTCAGTCGGACCTAATCATATCAAATCCGGTAGCATCGGTGTAATTAGATAGTTAATCTAGGAGGACCGAGTCAACCCACCCCTAACCCCTCCCAGGAGGGGAAGAACCGAGTCAGGAGGGAAGAGAATGCCCGAAACATTTGCTCTTGGATGAAGATGAAAATTTTTTTTATACCGAACCCGAGCGGATTTGATATCACACGGGAATTGCTTCAATACCAGTTTTAACGGTCGTAAATTCTCTTTTTCTCTTGGTGCGCTATCAGATGCGACTAGTGTCGTCGAGGGGTCGCACCGCTCTCTTGGTCGATGGTCAACCAGCGAGGTTCCCTCGCCATCCCACCCTAGGGGAAGTTCCGAAGATCGACCGCTTTGTCAAAGTTACATTTCCTGCAAAATCTTTTGATCGCACTTATTATTCAAACACATTATTTTTTCACGCTTGGTATAATTAAAGGCGATTTTTTTTCTTTATATTTGAGTTCAAATACTATATTTCCTTGAGTATTTCTAGTTCGTAGTTATCGAAATTTACCTCTTTTTTCCCAAGCTTTTCTCAGCCCATCTGGGGATAATATTCATCAGGATTGAATATCTGTTATAGTTATGGAATTTCTCAGATATATATTTTGGCAATAAATTTTGAGCAAGAAGAAAGAATTAGGATACAATGACTGGAGTTTTCTAAAAAGAACTTATTTAGATAACTTAGATTGCCTACTATAAAAAATTGAAAATTTTAAATTAAATGACTTTTATAGAATTATTTATTCTGGCTGTTTCTGGATTATTTGCTGGTGTATTGGCTGGATTTTTAGGTATTGGTGGTGGTACTATTCTCGTACCTTTATTAGTGACATTAGGATATGAACCTATACAAGCAACTGCTTGTATA